>JAYSXU010000167.1:0-5634 GCA_043716965.1 Fimbriiglobus sp. | reverse complement strand
AACGTGCAATTCGCCCGGCCCGTGACAGCGTTCGCACCCGATCGCCGCAGTGTGCATTTGGACTTGCCGGTACTGATTGGTTGTATTGCGAACCGGGTCCGCAGAATTCGCGTGACAGAACAGACAATCCGTTGCAATGGGCCGACCAAAGTGAAGATTTTGCTTCTGATAGCCTGGCGATAAATCCCACCGACCGGCTTGGGGGAACCACGTGAGCGGTGAGGCGAAAAGGTACCCGTCGCGGTCGGTCAAATACGCACGGCCGTTTCGCCCCGACCCGACGGCGTGGTGGATTTCAGCAATCGTTTCAGCCCGCTTTTGCCCAGATTTGTCAACCACAGTTTCGACGTGAGAAATTGTTTGGCCGCGATTTTCTACCCGGTATCGGTACCCACCTGAATCGAACGGGTTGAATGCCGCCGCGTCAAATCGTTCAATCGCTGTCGATTCTGCGACCGCAGAATAAGAACGTGACATCGGATGCTGGTGATAGTTCTGATCGTGCGCAACATGGCACCCCGCACAGGCTTTGTCGCCAACATACTTTACGTCAGCACGGACATTCAAATAGGGCGTGGGATAGGTGTTACGGGGATCGGGTGTTGCGGATTGTTTTAGTTCAACAGGACTGGGGGTCTCATCCACCAGTTTCGCAACCCGCCAGGGTTGCCAGACTCCGATGGCAATCAACGTGACCATTGTCAAGCCCGCGAGCACCCACCCACGGTATTGCCACCACATTGTTGGAATACTTTTCTTGAATCGAGCCATTGATTTCATGAGCCGGACACTCACCGATTGAACAAAACGAATTGACGACGTGCTGTCATAGAAGTTACCGTGTTTGTCCAGCAAACTCAACACCCAGGGCGCATCATAAGAATTCTCGGGTTCATCTAAAATCTCAGGGGGGCAAAGAATGTTCATCGCAGCGGCGCAGAGAATCTGGTTAGTTCTTCGCGGGCGTTGCATACAACTTCTTCATCGCTTCACCCAACGCATCGCCGACTAGGAAATACGTCTCGGCGTTGCCGAACTCGTGGTGCCCGTGCCCTGGGTGTGGTGACTCTTGGGCCGGGCGAACGAAGTGGCGTGTCTCCACGAAACGCACCGTGTCCTTGAACTCGGGGCGTCTCGCCGCCGCTGCTTGTGCTTTTCGGAGCGTCGCCCACGCGCCCGGAGCTTCCACCCAAGGGCCGGTCAGTTCGCCGACCACGACCGGAAGATTCGGCGATTTCAAATCCTTGCGGACATCCTTGATGAGATTCACCAAGTTCTGCTCGTACTCCGGCACGGCGTTCTTGGGATCGGTCCCGTCGTTCCAGCCCTGATACCAGACGAAGCCCGCAAGTTCGTAGCCTTGCCCACCATAACCGGGGAAATCCGTCTTGAGGTTGGCCAGCGCCAGCCGAACCTCCGCGAGCATCTTCGTGTAATAGGGTCCGACCTCGCCGCCGGAACTCGGCGGGCGGAAATCTTTGTAGAGACTCTTGCCGCCCCACGCGGTCTTAATGAGGAGCACCTGATTCTCGAAATGATCTCCGACAACGTGCCCGAACTGCAATTCGGGTCCGAAGTGGTGCGTGCCACCATACACGCTGAACCCCACTGACAACGGGCCAGCAAGGAGTGGTTGATTCTCACGCTGATAGCGAACCCACACGTCGTCGCGGATCGCCCATTTGCCCTGCTCGGACTGGAGATGTTTGACCCGTGTAGACTGAGTCGGATCCTTCAACATCGCATGTAATGTCCCCTTGCCGTTGTTATAGTCTCTACCGTCGAGGTCCACGACGGCTTGCCCTTCCATGTTCGATTGGCCAGCCAGTACGAAGACCTTGACGGGCTTCGGGACACCCGCCGCGTCGGCAAATGCGACAACCAAAAGCAAGAGCAGGGATGGAATACGAATGATGGTTTGGCCTCCTAAAAAGAGCGACGTTGAGTCGGAACACAATCAGGACGCAACGGATTCCGTTTCAGGTGTCACTAATTCTACGGAACCATTCGGAGCGGTACGCTATCATAATCATCAGTGAGGGTGCCGCGCCATGTCCAGTCGATGTCCGGTTGGGAACCCCATCACGAAACGGTCTTCTCGTAGCCTGTTCAGCGGGCTTTGCTTTGTCGCGTCGCTAACGCTGGTTTTGATTCCTAGTGCTCTCCGGAGTCAACCGCCGCTTGGCAAGTACGACTTGGATGCGGATCGGTTTCACTTCTCGCGGGTCGAGTGGGATGCGCCGGTGAAGTCGGAAGACCGCAACCGCGACGAGTTTGAAGCGTACAACGACACACTAATTCACGCCAAGCAATTCACCGCCGACGAGTTGATTTTGGCCGGCAATCGGGACGTGACGTTCAGAGATTTGGTCAAGCCCGTCGGTCGGGATTTTCAGTTCAAACTGCTCACGATGGAAGGTCGCCTCAAACGAATGCGCCGACTGGTCCCGACTAAACCGCTACTGGCGGCTGGCTTTCAGAACCTGTACGAGTGCTGGATTTTCCCGAAGAACGGGGCCGACCCACTCTGTTTGCTTGTAGCGGAATTACCACCCGGCATTGAACCCGCAATGGACTACACCCCGGCAAGGAACGTGACGTTCGCGGGGTACTACTTTAAGCTGATGCAGTACGAATCGGCGGCACCGAATCCGAACGAGCCGACGCGGAATCAGATTCGTCGCGCCCCGCTGTTGATGGGCCGCTCGTTCGTGGTGGTGCCCGAACCCGAGGTCGATTCCGGGAAGGCGTGGCGGGAAGGGTTCCTTCCCGGACTGCTAGCGATCGGGGGCGCGATCGTAGCCGCAACATTGGGTCTGACACTCTGGTTCCGTCGCGGCGACCGAACCCTCCGCCAATCCCTCGAAAACCGCCGCAGCCAAAACCCGTTCGATGATGGCACGCGATCGACAGAATGAGTTTTGACAGGATTAACAGGATTAACAATGATGTGAACTGTTGGCAATGTTAACCAACAGCCACGTCACATTGATGTATTTGTTAATCCTGTCAATCCTGTCAAAAATCTTGATGTCTGACCATATACACGTGGGGATCACTGATGAGTACGGCAACCGAGGGCAAACAAGCTGTGATTCGCCGCTTGCAAGGGGCACAAGAGACGAGTCATCAGCGGTTGTTGAAAAAACACCTGCCGGCGTGGGTGATTAGTGGCGCCTTTCACGTCGTCCTGATTGTGACCCTCATTGTTGCCGATCAGGTGATGGCCAAGCCCGGCGTGCCGCTCGATACCGAAACGCAACTGACCGTCGTGAACGAGGGTGAAGAGAAGGTTGAGGAGGTGAATCTGACGAACCCCGATGTGGGTCTCGATCCGGACCTTCCCACGGCGATCGAGTCGGCGAAGTTGGACACGGTCAACGTTGCGGATGTCACGCAAGCCACGGATGTTGCGGGACTCGCCGATGCCGTGAAAACCGATCGAACAGACTTTATCCCCCCGCCCGGCGTCGGCCAAGGGAGCGACGCACCCGGAAAAATGGGTGACACCGGCGATTTCCTGAAAGGCATGGGCATGGGAGCCGACGGCCAAATGACCTCCGAAGCGTTCCAGGGGCGGGGCGGGGCGACCCGCAGTAAACTGCTCGAACGTGGGGGTGGCAACAGTGCTTCCGAGGCGGCAGTCGCACGGGGAATGATCTGGCTGGCCAAACAGCAAAAACCGAATGGTTCCTGGGTCTTTGACGGCAGCAGTAAGTCGGACACGATCGCCGCGACCGGCTTGGGGCTGTTGCCTTTTATGGCCGCCGGGCAAACGCACAAAAGCACCGGGAAGGACAACAAGTACCGCACCAACGTCGAAGCTGCCGTGAAGTACATCCTGAGCAACCAACAGGCGAAGGGCGATTTCAAAAACGCGAACCAGGGCACCTACATGTACGCCCACGCGATCGCCACCCTGGCCTTGTGCGAGTTGCTTGGCATGACCAACGACCGCAACCTGGAAGGACCGGCGCAGAAAGCGGTGAACTACATCATCACCGCCCAAGCCGCCGACGGAAGCTGGGGCTATCAATCGGGCAATTCCGGCGATACGTCCATCGTCGGGTGGGAAATTCAAGCCCTGTATTCGGCGACGTTGTGCAAGGGTCTTCGGGTCGATAAAAGCGTGTTTGCGAAAGCCCGGAAGTTCCTCGACAAAGTCGGCTCCGGTTCGATGAAATCGACCTACGGCTACAACTCACCCGGTAGCAGCTTGACGCTCACCCCCGTCGGCCTACTGTGCCGGTACTACGCGGACGGCTGGGGGCCGGACCACCCCGGTTACGCGGGTGGCGTCGCCTTCTTGATGAAGAGCCAACAGCCGAGCAAGACCTACACCAACATCTACTACTACTACTACGCCACGCAGGTGGTTCACTTCTTTGAACGGGACGAGTGGTACAAGAATTGGAACCCGGCGATGCGCGATTTATTCATCTCCACCCAAGTGCCCGAAGCCAAAACGAACGGCGGCAGTTGGGACGCGGACAATTCCAACATCGGCACCAACTGTGGCCGCCTCGGGACCACATGCCTGACGTTGCTGACCCTCGAAGTCTATTACCGCCACTTGCCACTGTACAAACGCGATTCAAGCGGCCTGAAAGAACTCGAACGCGCCCGGTAACACTTGAAACCCCGTAGGTTTGACCCGATAGTCTCTCACGAGAAGGTCATTGTCCGTAATCTGTTTCGAGAAAACGCCGATGCCAACGCTACTTCAACAATTCGGCCTGGACAACATGAGTGTCAACGATCGGCTAGCCCTTGCGGAAGCATTGTGGGACAGCGTCCATGATTCCATGCAAAGCGAATCGATCGCGCCTGAGGTCTAAGCCGAACTGGAACGCCGTGCCGCGCTTGCGGACGCTGACCCGTCATGGGGGATACCCTGGGAGACCGTGCGCGCCGCCGCACGAGCAAGGTGGTCGCAGTGAGCCTGCCGATCATTGATGCCCCGATGATCTAATCGTCGGGGCAGAGGCGACACCTCTTCTGCTCACTTCTTGTCTTCGACTTCTAGCGGTGAGAACTGCCAGAACCCGAGCCGGCTTGTCAGCACCGGTGGCTTTCCGGATGGTGTCAAACCGGGTTTGGATGGCGTTTCGGAGATAGCCAAAATGACGTTTCCGTTGTGATTAATGGACCGGAATGCGGACTTATGTGAGGATACGTCATTCCAATGATGAATTAGTTTCCCGGTATGTGTTTGATATACTCGCAGCAACTTTGAACCATCAGATTCAAGTATGTAGTTTGGAGGTGTAGGTTTTTTTACCACGAATGTATCTGTTGACAGAAGCAACAGTTCGCCATCATGGGACAAATGGATTTTTGAATAATTGTCTCCTCGGGTGAGGCTGATCTCTCCCGTTTGTTTTCCTGTTACGGCATTGATAACTTTAATGACAAAATTTGGATATTTATCTTCAAACGCACTAGGGCGTGTGGATTGAAGTTAGGTATCGTTGGTAAGCTACGCGGTGTGAATTTGGGCTTGATTTCGGTGATTGCAAACCATTGACGCCGAAACAGCCAACGGTCGAAGATGCTTTCTCCAAAAACCAACGAATCAAGCCCAATATCTTTTTGTCTAAAGCCTCCAGGTTTACCAGCTTCAATCCACACGCC
>JAYSXU010000166.1:0-5635 GCA_043716965.1 Fimbriiglobus sp. | reverse complement strand
CCACGGGTTCCGCTTCGCTTCACCCGTGGCTACACCCCGGTGCCCCTTCAGGGCACAAAGCCGAGAATGGTTCGTAGTCAATCAAGATAAAAGTCTGTCAACCAATGCGATCAGTTCCCCATGCTCTCCTTCGCAAACCCGTTATTTCTGAGCCTATTGCCACTCCCGGCGTTGTTGGTTTGGTGGTGGGTTCGTCGGCGCAGCACCGCACTTCGGTATTCAGCGATTGCACTTGTTGCAGGCTTGCCTGGCAACCGGGCGCGGTGGGCGACGTGGGGCAAAGCCGCGCTGCGCGGCTTTGCGTTGCTCATGCTGATCCTGTCGTTAGCCGGACCGCGCACTCCCGATTTACAGACGCGATTGCCGGCGGATGGGATTGCGATTGTGCTGGTCCTGGACATCAGCGGCAGCATGGGCACGGCGGATTTTTCGCCATCCCCAACCGAACCGCCAATGACTCGGCTGGAAGCGGCCAAGGCCGCGTTCAAGTTGTTCGTCATCGGTGGTGAACTTCCGGACGGCACGCACTTTGACGGTCGGCCCCGCGATCAAATTGGCTTGATCACTTTTGCAGCAGTCCCGCGAACGCTTTGTCCGCTCACCTTGAACCACACCGTGACGTTAAAGTTGCTCGACGAGCAAAAGCCGAAAATCGGTCCGGATGCGGGGACCAACATCGGCGATGCGATTGCCGAAGGGCTGAACCGATTGGAGGGCGTTCCACAAAAACGCAAGGTGATGATTTTGCTGAGTGACGGCGAACACAACATCAGCGTGGACCGTGCCGACCCGCCGTTGAAACCACGGCAAGCGGCCCGGTTGGCGAAGGGAATTGGCGTGCCAATTTATGCCATTGATTGTGGCGGCGAAGTCAGTCCGAACACGCCACCCGAAGACGCCCAACAGCGTGCCGATGGTCGGCGTGCCCTCGAAGCGATTACCGAGATGACCGACGGCAAGGCGTTCCAAGCGAACTCCGCGAAGGACTTGCAAACCGTCTACCGCGACATCGACGCGCTCGAACGCCAACCGACCGACACCTTCCGGCATCGCCGGTACCACGAGTTCTACCCGTGGTGTGCGCTGATCGGGATTGCGGCGTTGGCAACCGTCACGATCCTGGAACGCACGTGGTGGCAGATCGGGCCGTGATGCTACTTCTAAAACGTTTCACCACAGAGGGCACAGAGAGCCACGGAGAAGAAAAAACAGTTTTAGATTTCTCTCTATGGTTCTCCGTGCCCTCTGTGGTGAATCTTCTTCTTCTAGAGTCTTTCCGTGTTCGATTTGCCGACATTCCAGTCTGGATTCGCTGCTTTCTGGGTCGATGCCCGGCAGTTTGTCACGGTGTTGCGGTTCGCGCGGCCGGGATGGTTGTGGCTGTCGGTGGTGCCGATTGCTTTGTCGATTGTGACGTTCGTCGCGGCCCGTTACTCGCGCCGATCGCTCGCCACCTTGGGGCGACCCAGCGCTATCTTCGCTCTGCTGACCCGACCGAGAGCGGGGCGTTATTTCCGAACGCTCCTGTTGGTGATTGTCTGGCTGATGTTGGTTCTCGGTGCCGCCGGGCCACGTTGGGGTCGGGGTACTGATGACGGTGTGGCAGTCGGGCGTGATGTCGTCTTGGTCATCGACCTGAGCCGGAGCATGTTGGCCGAAGATGCAAGCGGTCCGACGCGGTGGCAAAGTGCGGTTGCGGCAGCCAGTGACATCGTGGCGTCACTCCGAACACGTGGGGGACACCGGGCGGCCATTGTCGTGTTCGCCGCGCGACCGAAGTTACTCGTCCCGTTGACGACGGATTACGACCACCTGCAAAATGCCCTCGCCGAACTCGACGGCAAAACGCTCATCCCGGACCTACGGCCTGCCGCCGAAAGTAAATCCGGCACCCGTATTGGCGGGGCGATTATCGCTGCCGTCGAAGCCCACGACGTGCGCTTCCCCGGTTCGCAAGACATTCTGCTTTTCAGTGACGGCGATGACCCCGTTGACGACCGCGAGTGGGCCAGTGGCATCAACGCGGCACGTCAGGCGAACATCCCAGTTCACGCCATCGGCATCGGCGATCCGGACCGCATGTCCCCACTCACAATCAACGGTCAGTTACTCGAATACGCCGTAAAACCCGGCGTCCCTGACCCGGTTCAAACGCGGCTTCATGAAGAAGTCTTGCGGGCGATTGCGGATGAATCGCGTGGTTACCATGTGCCGGTCCGACGGGAAGTCCCGCAGCTCGCGGAGTTTTTTCGCACCAAAATCGAACCCTTCCCCAGCCGCGAGTTGACCGACGATGCGCTGCCGCAACCCCGTGACCGCGCCGCGTGGTTCCTGGGATTTGGTGTGCTGTTCCTCGTAGTCGGTTGGCTGCGCGAGCGGTAAAATGCACTTCATGCGAATGGTTACACTACTTCTGATCCTCGGCGCCATACTGCTCACCAGTGCAGCGCCGATGAAGTCCCATTCGCCAGAAGAATGGATTCGACTCGGTAATGCCGCGATGCTGCGTGGTGAACTGAACGTTGCCGAACAACACTACACCGCGGCGATGGAACGCACCGATGACCCCGGCCTCGTGGCGTTCAACAAAGCCGCGATCGCACTACAACTCGGTGAGTTGCGCGAAGCGGAGTTGCACTACTTGCGGTGCCTGGATGACCAAGCCGCCCCACCCCTACGGCGTGCGAAAGCGCAGTACAACAGGGGCGTCTGCTTGCTGGCACGGGGTGGTTCCGCTACGGTGTACCGCAGCGCGATTTCTTGTCTGGAACAGTGCCTGGAACTGAACCACGATGACGCCATTTTGATGGCGGATGCCCAACACAATTTGGAGATCGCCAAGTTGCTCTGGAATCGGTCACGCAGTCAAGAACGAACCCCGCCGGACCCCAGTGAACTCCCACCCGAAGTTTTTGAACCGCCGCCCCGTAGCCAACAACCCGACCCGATTTTCAACACCGATACTGGCACGGACACTGCAAACAGTGGTCCCCAAACCGCGCCACAATCCGGGCCAGCGCCCCAAGGTCAACCCGCCAGTAAAAGCACCCAGAAGAACGCCGGCGCGGGGTCGTTGCCAGTGCTTGTGGATAGCGACCAACGCGAACCACTTTCGCCGGAGGACTCTCGGGCACTGCTGCAAAACGCCGCCAAACGATTGAAACGCGACCGGGCCTTCAACGCCGAAATGCTAGCCGGACCGGAGCGACCCCATGTCCGCGATTGGTAGGCCGTGGCTCGCACTTTTGCTGCTCGTGATGGCAACGAATTCCGGCATCGCGCAGGAACTTTCCGCAGTCGAACGGACCACGGCGGATTTCTACGGGGCCATCGGTCCGGCCGTCGCAGCGACGTGGTCCGCCGAACCGCGAACGGTGCCGTTGAACGGCGAACTCACACTGATTTTGGTCGTCCGCAACGCCGTGAACCCGCACCAACTGACGCGCCCCGATCTTCACTTACTCGATTCTTTCACCAAATCGTTCCAAGTCCTCGATACGCCACCACCGAACCTAGCCCCTGCGGACGCCAAGGAAGTCCGATTCACCTATCGCCTCGTTCCGAACGCACGTGGCACGGTGGTGATTCCCGCGCTGGCCTATGCTTATTTTCGTCCGGAGTTGCCCGAAGGAAAGCGGTTCAAGACAACCTACGCCGAAGCGATCTCTATCACGGTCACCGGGCCAACACTCCAATCGCCGACCACGCCCGCGATGCCGATCGAAGCACCGGAATCATTCTTTCACCTCGAAGAAATACCCGAGCGTACCGGAGATTGGCCACTGTTTACGTGGCTAGTGCCAATCGGGCTAACACCGCTATTCGTCGGTGGGTGGGTGATCGGGTGGCGTCGGCTGTTTCCGGATTCGATGCGTAGGGCTAAGTTGCGTAGAATCCGTGCGGTGCGGGTGGTGTTGAAGCAGTTGAAACGCGCCAACACGGCAACCGACCTCGCCGCCGAAACTGCACTGGCGTTCCGCCGTTACCTCACGGCCCGCTATTCCATGACGCCGTTCGCCCAAACCCCGGAAGAGGTTCACACGGCTTTGATGCAAGTGCTTCATCCCAACGCCGACGCTGCGCGGAACTTCTTGTGGCAATGCGATACAACCCGGTACTCGGCAGCCAGTGTCAATGCCCTGTCACTACCCCATCAAGCCGAAGTGTTAATCCTGAATTGGGAAGGGGTCCGGCTGTGAAATGGCTACGATTCTGGATTAGCACGGCGTTGTTGGTAATCCCAACACTTGCCCACGGTGGAGAGTTCGAGGCGGGGTTACAGAATCTTCATGACCCCACCACGGCCCGCCAACAGTTCTTACAAGCCGCTATGCAATTCGATCAACAGTGGCAACAATCGCCATCCGTGGCGCTTGCACTGAATCGTGGCCGGGCGCATTACTTGGCTGGCGATCTTCCGGGCGCGATCCGGGCCTTTCACGATGGCCTTGCCCTGGCGCCGACTGATGTGAAGTTGCAACAAAGTCTCGTGGCCTGTCGCATGGTCGTGGCTTACCCGCCCGGCCTCCAACCTGAACCACTTACTGGTTGGCGGCATCGTGTTTCGCCGTTGGATTTGTTAATGGCGTCGTTGCTCAGCGTCATCTCCGTGACCGTCGGCCTAGCCAGACGGTTAACGGTTCGGGACGGGTGGGCCATACCAGTTGCGGTGATGGGGCTGGTCGGGTGGATTGCCATTGGCACGCTTAGCATGGTCATTCATCAGGAGAACCAGCGGGAACACGAGCAGCCCGTTGTGATTTTGGCGAAGGAAACCGTGCTGCGAACCGGCAACGGCGCGACGTTCCTGTCACGTTTGGATACGCCATTGCCGCGTGGTGCTGAAGTGCGGAAACGGCTGGAACGCGGCGGCTGGGTGCAGGTCGAACTTGCCGGCGACATCGTCGGCTGGGTGCCGATGGATGCGATCCGTTGATTGCTGGTGCGCGTTTTTTACCATCGGCTACTAGAATTGATTCATGACCGACACCGATCTTTTCTTTCGCCTGGATCCCACCGCCCCCTGGTCGGCATCGCCGCTCGGCTGGCCTGCGTTTGTACTCGTGGCCATCGCGTTGGGATTGCTCACAATCTGGACGTACAAAGGCCACCCGCGTGCGAACCGGCGGCGCATTGGTTTGGTGCTGGCACTTCGCATTTTGGCGTTGATCGTGGCACTTCTCACCGCGTTGCGCCCCAGTGTCGGTTTCCAGGAAAACCCGAAAATTCCTAGCGTATTGTTGTTCGGCATCGACCTGTCCGAAAGTATGACGGTGCCCGACGAGCTGAACAATCAACCCCGCATTAACGCGGTTCGCAAGACGCTCGAAAAGTGTGAACCGATTCTGGATGACCTACGCACGAACCAAAACGTCACGGTCGTGATGTACGGCTTCGGCGACTCCGCATTTAACGACCGGGCGTATCTTTACGACCCGACCGCGCCAGCCAAGTTTCAGCAATCCGACTATGCGGTGTACCTGCGGAAAACATTCGAGCGGTGGCAGTCGGAACAGTACGTTCGCGGGCACATCCTCATCGGTGACGGCACGGACAACGGCCCGTCGAAACCCGAACCCGAAGCCACCCGTTGGCGACAAGCGGGGCGGCAACTTCACACGTTTGCCGTGGGTCT
>JAYSXU010000165.1:0-5637 GCA_043716965.1 Fimbriiglobus sp. | reverse complement strand
TCGGCCTAGTGCCCCGTCCAGGTTGAATTTTCGGGTTGCCAAGACCGTCGATTTTGAGGACCGTCCGCATCCACACGGAGGTTGCCGTG
Source organism: Fimbriiglobus sp. (assembly GCA_043716965.1). GTDB lineage: Bacteria > Planctomycetota > Planctomycetia > Gemmatales > Gemmataceae > Fimbriiglobus. The sequence goes on along the minus strand of JAYSXU010000165.1, from coordinate 5,548 downwards.
AGCAAGAGGAATATCGTGCGGCTCACGGACGAGGAACGGGCGATTTGCGAAGCGACCGTCACGGAGGAAACGGGCAAGTCCGAGTAGTTGCGACGGGCGGTGATCTTGCTCAAGGCCGACGCCGACGGGCCGAGTTGGAATGATGCCAAGTTCAGCAACGCGGTCGCCCGCCGCACGCACTTCAGTCCGCACCCGTAGGCGTCCTCCTCCCACTCGTGAAAGAACGCAAACTGGTCCGCCACGGAGTTTTCGCAGGGAACAACTCGACCGGCAGCCCGAACGGGAAGTCGCAGCCCCAAAGTGCTTGTTGCGAAGTGAGAATCAGTTCAACCAAGTGACGGTGCGCGACCGCCCGTTCAGACGTGCCGCAAATGGCCGTCAGCGACTTCAGCGAAACGAGGGCGAGACCGGGCGGCTCCTCTGTCGGCACCACCTCCGCCACCCAAATAAAGTCACCGGCCTTCTTCGCGCCGCTGAAGTCCACGCCATAAAACCGCTCAAAAATGGGGAGAATCATCCCGGCATTCTCCGGCCAGCGGCGGTCGCCGTGCTAGGTCAGTAGGGGGATGTCTAAGTATTGGTTCGCCCAATCTCGCCGTGAGCGATCCCCGAATGGCGTAACCGCCTCAATGAACGTATCCCGATTAGTGACGCCGGGAAAGGACTGACGACTCTCTAGTGTCCGGTGAGCCAAGAGCAATTCCAACCCCCTGCGCAACCAGACTAACCTTCCGGTCCATTGCGGTGACTAACTCGGCAAACCAATGTGTTTCCAGCGTCCGCCCCGTCGGCCGAGCCACCCTGCCACTGCCAACCCGACCGCCGCCGACAGTCCGACCGTGGCCGGCTCCGGCACCGGTGCGAACTGCGACACGAACACGCCCGACGAGTTGTCGGTGAATCGGAGCGTGTAGACGAGAAAGCCGTTGTCGCTGAACGCGATGCTGCGGCCATCCTGCCCGCCCGACTGTAACGTGTTGTCGCCGAAGTCGATGCCGCTGTCACGAACGGTTCGCAGGTCGATTCCAATCCCAGGATCAACATCGACTTGGTCGCCCGAGCGAACTACCTTGACGACGCCGCCGGCTGATCCGACATAAAGAGCGTAGTTGTTCGCGGCCGTTACCCCGGCCCCAGTCAGGGTAGCGGTAAACGCCACGTGACCGGCCCCGTTCACGGACGGAGGTTGGTTAAAGATATCGTAATTGCCGCCGGCCGGTGCCGCGGTGCCCTGGAGGGCGACCGCCTGAATCGCCCCTGGTGTTCCGGCAAAAATTCCGGCGGGGGAAGTTCCGCCGGTCAGGTCGGCGCGGAACGCCAATTGCCCGGTCCCGTTCAGTACCGGGTTGCCGAAGTTGATGTAGTCGCCGCCGGCCGGTGCCGGAGTGCCACTCACCGCAACCGCCTGCACCGCAGTCGGCGTCCCGGTGAAGATCCCGGCGTTGGCAACGGTCAGGTTGGACAGGAAGGCCACCTGCCCAGTCCCGTTCACCGCTGGGTCACCGAAGTTGCCGTAGTTGCCGCCGGTCGGGGCCGCAGTACCCTTCAGGGCGATTGTCTGGACCGCTGTTGATGTCCCACGGAAGATACCCTCGGTTGACGTTCCGCCGGTTAGGCCGGCGCGGTATGCCACTTGCCCGGCTCCGCTTAGCACCGGCACGCTGAAACCGCTGTAGTTGCCGCCGCCTGGGGCCACAGTACCCTGCACAGCGACCGTCTGGACCGCCCCCGGTACCCCCACAAAGATCCCCGAGTTGGCGATCGACAGGGAGGCGTTGAACGCCACTTGTCCAGTTCCATTCAAGAGTGGGTTGCCGATGGAAGTGTAGTTGCCGCCGACTGGGGCAGCGGTGTTATTGAGAGCGACCGTCTGGACTGCTCCTGGGGTTCCCATGAACATGCCTTGAGTAGATGACCCGCCGAACAGTCCGTTCGCGTCGAACGCGACCGTTCCGGTACCGTTGAGCACCGGGTTGCCGAATCCGTTGTAGGATCCAGCTGGGCCGGGGGTGCCGAGGCCGGTTAGGGCGACCGTTTGGACTGCTCCCGGCGCCCCGGTAAAAACGCCCCGCGTGGCGGTCCCGCCGGTCAGGTCGGCAGTGAATGCCACCTGCCCGGTTCCGTTGACCACGGGGTTGCCGAAGCCGGCAGCGGAAATCGTGTAGTTGCCGCCGGTCGGGGCGGCAGTGCCGGTCAGAGCCACCCGCACCGGAACGGTTTGGGCCACAGCAGGCCGGGGACCGACCCCGCCCCAACCGATCGTCAGTCCGACCATGAAAATCGTCCAATTACGCATCGCTGACCTCCGAAGGCAAACCACATAGACAGAATGTCTACTGCCTAAATTTATGATTTAATTGAATCGTTAAAACTCACACTTGTTCAATTTTAATCAGTATCTTTGCAATTTCGCGGGTTGTCAACGAATATGTTTGCAAATACTCCATCGGTTGAGTTCCAGCCAGTTAGTTCGTCAATGTTCGAACAAGGAATGCCAACCTCGCTCTACCCCTCGCTCGCCTTCCCTTTGCCCAGCGTGGGTAGTAGCACTCGTTCGATGAACGTGGTGTCCATTGTGCCGTTGATGAACTCGGCGGTGTTGAAGATTTCTTGGTGGAGGGGGATGGTGGTTTGGATGCCTTCGACGGTGAACTCGCGGAGGGCGCGGCGCATTGTGGCCATTGCCTCTTGGCGGGTGGGGCGGTGGACGAGGAGCTTGGCAACCATGCTGTCGTAGTTCGGCGGGACGCGGTAGCCAGGGACGACGTGGGTGTCGAGGCGCACGCCGGGGCCGCCGGGCGGGTGCCATTTCGTGATCGTGCCGGGGCTGGGGCGGAAGTCGTTGTGCGGGTCTTCGGCGTTGATGCGGACTTCGATGGCGGCGCCACGCAAGGTGATGTCCTTCTGCGAGTAGCCGAGCTTTTCCCCGGCGGCGATGCGGATTTGTTCCTTGATTAAGTCGATGCCGGTGACCAGTTCCGTAACCGGGTGCTCGACCTGAATCCGCGCGTTCACTTCGATGAAGTAGAACTTGTTGTTCTTGTCCACGAGGAACTCGCAGGTGCCGGCGGAGTAGTAGTTCGCGGCCTTCACGAGGCGCACGGCGGCAGAGCAAATCTCGTCGCGGACTTTTTCGGGCAGGTTCGGGGCGGGGGATTCTTCGACGAGCTTTTGGTGCCGCCGTTGCGAACTGCAATCCCGTTCGTACAGGTGGACCACGTTGCCGTGCTTGTCGCCCAGGATTTGGACTTCGATGTGGCGCGGTTGCACGAGATACTTTTCGAGGTAGACGCTGCCGTTCTTGAACGCCGCCTCCGCTTCTTGCTGGGCTTGGGCGTACCCGGTTGCCAGGCTAACGTCGTTGTTCGCCACCCGCATCCCGCGTCCGCCACCTCCCGCGACGGCTTTAATCAGTACGGGATAGCCCACTTCCCCCGCGAATTTCAGTGCTTCTTCGACCGTCTTCAAAATGCCATCGCTACCCGGTACGGTGGGGACTTTGGCTTTCTTGGCGAGTTGCTTGGCGCGATCCTTGTTGCCGACTTGCTCCATCGCCGCTTCGGGCGGGCCGATGAACTCGATCTTGCATTCGCGGCAAATGTTGGCGAACTGGGCGTTCTCGCTCAGGAAACCATAACCGGGGTGGATGGCATCGGCATTGGCGACCTCCGCTGCCGCGATGATGCGTTGCACCTTCAGGTAGCTTTCGGATGCGGGGCCGGGGCCGATGCAAATGGCTTTATCGGCGAGCTTCAAGTACGGCGCATCCCGGTCCGCTTCGGAATACACGCAGGCGACCTCGATGCCGAGATCCCGACACGCCCGAATGACCCGTAACGCAATTTCGCCACGATTCGCTACTAAAATCCGTTGAAACATGCTTCGCCCAACGTCGTCATGTCTAACCGGTCTACCAGTCTTCGCAGTTTTTCCGAATCGCCAAACCGTGAGCCACCGCATTGGGGAGACGGACGACAACGCTCCTGTCCAACGACTTGATGACCCGACGACTTCACGACGTGAGGACTAATTTCCGGGATCGACACGATACAGGACGGTACCGAAATCAACGGTGTCGCCGTTCTTCACGCACATCTCGACGAGTACCCCGGCGCACTCCGCTTTGATCTCGTTGAAGATCTTCATGGCTTCGATCATGCAGACCGTGGTCTCGGGCTTGATCGCCATGCCCGCTTTGACGTAGTCATCCTTGTCCGGTTTCGGACGCGAATAGAACGTGCCGACCATAATCGACTTGATTTCGAGGAGCTTCTTGGCCGGTGCAACGGGTGCGGCGGAACCAGTGGTGGGAGCATGGTTCGGAGCCAACGCCGCTTGCGGCGCTACGGGGTACGAAGCCGGGGCGGCGTAAACGGGGGCGGTACTTCCCTTGCGCAAGCGAATCCGTTGGTCGCCTTCTTGGAGGGAAATTTCGGAAAGTTCGTGTTCGGCCATCAAGCCGATCAGGTGCTCGATCGTTTTGGCGTCGAACGGGCGGGGTGCGGCAGATTGCGGGTCGGTAGCCACCGGAGGCCCTCGGAGGACAATTGAAGATGAACGTATTGAGGAACCGCTTCAACACGTCGCGGAATGCGGCTCCGTATTGGTAGAATCATCCTATGGCGTTGGGATCGCGTGGCAGCGTGGTCAAGCGTATCGCCCCGTCTTTTGTTACCATGTAGTTGTCTTCAATCCGGAGTCCACCCCAACCGGGAATGTACAACCCCGGTTCGATGGTCACGACCATGCCGGCTTCCAACACGTCGTCAGAGTTCGCCCGAATTTGCGGCGATTCATGCACTTCCAACCCGATGCCGTGCCCGGTACCGTGCGTGAAGTAGTCCTGTAACTTCGGGGATGCGTCATCCCGCGTCCGGGCGTCGGTGAATACTTTTCGCGCGGCGGCATCGACATCTTTCCCATGCGCACCATGCCGAATCGCTGCCACAGCCGCGTCTTGGGCCGCCGAAACGATCACGTACAGTTCATCGAAGTTGAACCCGACCCGCTCGTGCTTGTTTTTGCGGGTCGGCGCCGTGCCATACGGCGACCGGAACGTCCGGGTGATGTCGCAGTTGTAGGTCAACTCCGCGCCCCAATCTACGAGCAACTTACTACCGTCGCCCAAATTCCGGGACGTTGTCGGCGGGGCGTGTGGCAGCGCCCCACGATCGCCCACCGCGACGATCGGCGGGAACGCAGCTTTCTTCGCCCCGGCGCGACGGATGTAGTGTTCGAGCCGGTCCACCATGTCTTTTTCCGTGTCCATCTCACTAATCATGGCCTTAAACATGGTGAAGGCCCGTTCGGCGACGCGGATCGAAGCGCGAATTTGTTCCACTTCCGAGGGGTCTTTGACAACGCGGAGCGATTCGATTGCGTTCTTCACGGTCGTGAACGTCAGCTTCGGTCCCGCTTCGGCGAGGGCCGATTGCAGTCCGAGCGTCGCGTGGTCCGCTTCCAAGCCTATGTTTTTCGCAGCCATCTTGGTCAACACTTCGGCCGCCGCTTCGTGGGTCCGCTTGTTGTGGGGCCGAATGTGCGTTTC
>JAYSXU010000164.1:0-5644 GCA_043716965.1 Fimbriiglobus sp. | reverse complement strand
CACCCGACGACGCGGGTGGTAAACGGGGCAAGTGCCCCACGTGCGGAACCGTGTTAGCCATCCCAGCCGAATCCGGCATGGCCGCCGAACCGGAGTCGATGATTCCTCCGGAACCGCATCGCTCCACGCACGAAACGCCGTTTAAGTCCCCCGCAATGAATCGCCCACCGACTGCCGAGGGTGGTCGCGGGTCATCTATGCCCGATGACGCCCGTCGGTCATCGTCGTTCGGGATGGTCCCGGACGCAGCGCCAACGCATGATGCACGTCGGGCCGCACCAGGGCGATTGCCCCCACCGGGTTTCGGCGTTCCCGAAGGACGAAAACCCGCCGACCCCTTCACCAAGCCTAACAAGGCCGCGAAAGGGAACTCAGCGGATGGCCAATCCCGCGCCTGGCGCCGGAGCCGACGGGGACTGTTGTGGGTGCAATTTGCCTACTTCCTGTTCTTGGTTGCGATCCTTGCGATTTCGGGCCTGTTGATTGCAACGCACTTTGGTGTGAAGTTGCCGGACAAGACCCCCGGATTTACACAGCAAGAAGAGGTCAGTTCGGTCACGGAAATCTTCGCCGCTGCCGGGTTAGTCCCGTTGATTCTGGGTCTGCTCTGTCTCACCCTCGGCCGATTCGGCACCGCCAACGCGCCAAGAACCTCGTATGCCAAGGGCCTGTTATTGGCATCCGCGCTGGCAACACTTCTTACAGTCGGGGGGTTGATTGCCTACGCCGCAATGACCGCTGAACAGGTTCGCACATCGGGATTGATGCCGCCTGCCATGTTAATGGCTGAGGAACCCGTTGGGATGATCCAGCGCGGCGGGCTTGCACTCGCGGCGGTGTGTGCCCCGGTTGCCGAGCTACTCTTTGTCATCGGCCTCGGTCGAATCGGCGCCAGCTTGCACCATTCCCGATTAGCAGGCCGTGGAACACGAGTGCTTTTGTTAGCCGCATTCGCGTTCATTGTGTTTGGTTTGGGGAGTTATGCCCACAGCTTGTACTCGTCGGACATCAACCGCTTGATTGCCGAGCATGTTACGCCAAACATTAACAAAGCTGGCGAACACAAGTCGGTCATCGCACCAGCAATTGCGATTGTCGTGGGGCTAGTCCTCTGGTTCATTTATGTCCGACTCGTGGGCAGTGGCCGTCAGGCGATTCGTCAGTGGCTCGACGAAAACGAACCCGCGTAGTCCATCTTTCAAGGTGAATTGTCGATGTTGGACGCACTTCCCGTGACAGTCCGATTTTGCTGTCCAACTTGTGGCACAGGCTTTCGAGCCTCACACGCCACGGGTGGGACAGTGTTAAGTTGTCACGGCTGTGGCGAACAAATCCGCGTTCCCCGTCAACAGCATCCGATTGAATGCAGCGGTGAAGAATCACCATTTCTCACCTCAACGGTTGCCGCTGAAGCGCGCAGCGGAATCCGACTGCTGATGATCGGCTTGAGTCTCGTGGTCGTGCAACTGGCCGGCATTCTGACTGCGTATGCAATCTGGATTTGGTCCGTCGGTCCCGCGAAAATGATTGAACGCGATCCGGGCAATCTGGGTCGGGTGTTACTCGCGGTCTGGGTGTTTGATCTGGTGTTGGTCACAGCTCAAACTGCGGTGAAGTGGCTGGGCTATCAGCGGTGCGAAGCAATGGCGAAAGCCATCGATTCTTCGGTCTGGATCACCGCGTCCCGATACGCGGTCTTGATGCGTGCGATCGGCTACTCGATCGCCTGCGTGCCGTGGGTGTTGGCACTTCCGCCCGCCGAAACGACACCCCTGGTGAAAGCCCTGGTACAAATCGGCCACTTAACCTGGATCGTGGGTATCGTTTTCGAGTTCGGGATTCTCTTCGTCTGGTTCCGCGTTCTATCGGAACTCGGCGGACCCAACCTCACCCGCTCCGTCACCCGGTTCCTCTTCGCAACTGCCGCGAGTCTGGTGATCGGCGCCGTTGCCGTCAGCCTCACCGCAATGTCGCTCGTGATGTTACTCCGCCGCAACGGCCAAGCCACCTCCGTTCCAGGTGTCCCCGATCGAAACTTCAACTACGACGCAATACCTAACGACGGTTGGTACACCATCGCCACCCTCGGCCTCATGCTCCTCGCCCTCGCCCTCTTCATGCTCTGCCAATACGCAAGAATCCTAGCCACCACCCGCAACGGACTTGCGCCATTAACCCAGCCAACATCGGGGGAATGATCCTCGGAGCGAATGATTCCAATACTGGGTTTGGTTTGTGAAAAGTGGTCTGGGAACATGGAGACATTGACTCCGAGCAACCTGCTATACATTACGTGGCCAGGAGTGATACGTCTGTGAAGGTCTGGAACTTCAGGGTCATCAGCGACGTTAACTCGTCGGCATGTTGGGTTAGCACGCCTTGGAGCGTTGTCTCGATTGCCGCGCGGAATGACGCAAAATTCGTGTGATACTTCCCGGACACACTTCGCCGCTTGGCGAAGCCCCACAGCCGTTCGATCAAATTCAGATTCGGCGAGTAACTCGGCAAAAACAGCAACCCAATTCCCAACTCCGCCGCCAACTTCTGCACCGTCGCGTTTCGTTGATACTTCGCTTTGTCCAGTACCACCGTCACCCGACCTATCAACTGTTGCGCCGCAATCTTCTGTAGCAATTCGCTCATCGTTTCCGTGTTCACCACTGTCGTGTTCGTCACCGTCACGAGTTTTCGCGTGACCGCGTTCCAGGCACCCAGAACGTTGAACCGTTGACGCCCCCGAAGCGGCGCGAACGAACACGCGGGCGATACTCCACACGCAACACAAAAACGTGCCATAAACGAAGTGAGCGGTATCGACGAAGAAGACGAGGGCCTGGCCCGCAACGGCATCATCGAGAACGTGTTGAAGCTGGTTTTATAGGCATTCGCGCTGAATTTGGACGGGTTCACGTTGCGTCTTCTTGGGGGCACGGGAATGGCGGGCGTGCGTTGCCAGGTGAAACCCACGCCCGCCAGAAAATGACGGGTTTGGGTGAGGCCGCGACGAATCCCGGTCAGCTCGGGGATGCGGGCGACGGCCTCGGCCGTGTTGCGAACCGACCGTTCGGTGAGCGATCGTTGGATGAGGTCGGCGTGGTCGGCGAGTTGGCTGGTCGGTCGGGGGCCGGGATCGCGTCGTCGCAACGCCTCCAATCCTCCGTCGCGGTAGGCGAGGATGTAACGTTTGGCGGTGGCGATGCTCACATCCGCGATGCGTGCGGCCTCATCGCGGGAGTGCCCCAGATGAACGGCCCACAGGACGTTCATCTCGCATCGGACACGCGGATCGGGATGGTGATCGCGGTCGGCCAGCACGGCGACGTATTCAGCGGTCGATGGCGTGGGTCCAAACCAGGCGACCATTCGGAACTCCCTTCAATGATGACGAAGGAGAGTAGACTAGAACCCAACACACCGAGAAAGATCAGATACTACTGGGCAGAGTATAAACCGCTTGTCGCCGGGCAAAGCCACCACCGTGATCCCTAACTCCGTGGCGGTCGGCTGTACGACCTTCGCCTAGTGCCACGACGCGCCGTCCCAGATCATCACGACCTCCCGGCCACCGGACCGCACCCCGTCGTCGATCCGGTGTAGGAACGCGCCCGTCGTTCCCGTGTTGCACGCTACCTCGGCCCAAATCAGGCACTGACCATCGGTGAAGTTGTCCGCCCCGAACCAGTTGATCCGGTCCGACAGCGGCGCGCACCCACTGACCCGTCCCCACGACAATCCCAGGTCCAGGTCGCGGTGGAAGTGCGACTCGTCCACGTCAATCAGGACGCCTCTCGACGCACGACCCGCTCGTAAAGTTCGACAAAAACCTCCAAAAACGCCGACCGCTTGTGCGGATTGCACTTGCCGAGGAGTTTCTTGCACGTCTTCCCGCTCAACCCCGCAGCATCGCGTGCATCGCCGACCGCGACGCCACCCCTTGGAGCGTCATTCGCACTGCCCTTTGTTGGCAATGCCACGAAGCACAATATCAACTATTACACTCACGACGAGAATGCCGAAGCTTTCTCCCGTGGTGAGCATAAATGACACGAGCGGGCAAGGGCACCGAGGCCTCGCCCGCTCAACCGTCCGCAATCCGCAATCGGGTCACTTGAGTTCGACGGTTACCGCCCCGCCGGTTTCGGGGACCATTACGGTCACGCCCGACGTTTGGAGGTCGCCGAACTTCTGCGGGACCGCGACCGCCTTCGGCGCGTTCGTCGCGGTCCCGTCCGAACTGCCGCTGCTCGTCGGGCCGCCCACGTAGGCGACCTTTTGCACGCCCGTAACGACGTCGGTGATGGTGAACCGACCGTCGGGTCCGATCATCGCCGTGGCGAAGTCGCCGTTCGGGGCTTCGAACTTGACGATGCCGGCTTTCAACTGCTGCCCATTGTACGTTATGGTGCCGGTCACGGTGACCACCTTTTTGGTCGGCTGTCCGCAACCGGCGAGGAGCGTGATCGCTGCGGCCAGGAGGGTCGCGGTCATAGGTCTCATGTCGCGTTACCTAGATGGGGGGAAAAGGGGAGCGGCGGCCGAGTTCGCTCGGTCGCCGCGACTTGTTGCGGTGGCGGGTTTAGAAATCGCCGAGGACGAAGCCGTCGTTCGGCCAGATGGCGCGGCACCACGTCGTCTGGTCAACACTCGGGGTCACGCCGCGGACGCTACCGTCCATCATGCCGACGACGCAAACGCCGTCCACCGCCTGGACCAGGTACGGGTTACAGGCGGCGACCGTCGGCGACGATTGCGGCGGGGCAGCCTTCATGGTCGCGGTGATGACCAGGTTGCCGGTGGGGAGGTTGGTCATGATGCGGGTGTCGAAGTACGGCCCCTTGCTGTAGTCCCACGGGGTGTTGTACGCCCACAACTTGTGGTTTTTCCCGTCCGGCGAGCCGCCATTCGCGCCGCAGATTTGGTACTGCTCGGCGATCCCGACCGTGTTCGACGTGCCGTCCGTCATAGCAAGCAGGGTGAGCCGGCCGTTGCCCTTCGTCACCTTGCTCAGTGTCGCGGTCAGATCGATGCCGGCCACGGGATCGCTGGGCGTTCCGTAGACGGCGTGGTTCATGCCGTAGCTGCAGTGCCCCCACGTCCCACCGTTGTTTTCTGTCCAGGTGTCCGCTGCGCCGGACGGGTCGCGCGGTGACAGGTAGGTCTTGACCTTTTTCGCTCCCGCCGACAACCCGGCCGTGCGATCGGCCTGAGTGTTGGGCTGTAGGGCCGGCCACGCACCGCCGTTGGCAACGCCGAGGTTGTAAATCGCGCTCTGTTCAATGTACGGGAGGATAAAGAAGTGCCCCGACACCGGCTGAGTACCAGTGTTTCCGACCGGGGGGCTGACCAAGAGCGCCGAGAGCGGCGGGACGATCCCCATCGTGTCGTGGAACCCGTGGTTCGCCAACATGATCTGCTTGACGTTGTTTTGGCTCTGGGCGCGGGCGGCCGCGCTACGGACTTTTTGTACGGCGGGCAAGAGCAGACCGATCAGAATGGCGATGATGGCGATCACCACCAGCAATTCGATCAGCGTGAACCCGCGACGGCGCGGGTTGGTGAGGAAACGCATCGGACACCTCGGAGTAAGACTTGAAAACGAGCAGAGACGAATTTCGACGTCTGACCCAGAATAGGGCCAATGTCC
>JAYSXU010000163.1:0-1924 GCA_043716965.1 Fimbriiglobus sp. | reverse complement strand
ACCAGTTCAGGGATAACATCGGGATCCGACCGAGTGTCGATACCGAAACGCCCAGCATCGGGTTGAACCTCCACATTGCGAACGACAAAGCGATTCTTAGCCTGGATAGTTCGTGGGATTCCCTCCACAAACGCGGCTACCGACCAATCCAAAGTCGGGCACCGCTGAACGAAGCCCTGGCGGCAGGGCTGTTATTGCACCTGGGCTACGACGGCACCCAACCCCTGTTCGACCCGCTGTGCGGTTCCGGCACTTTCCCGATCGAAGCCGCCTGGATTGCGATGAACCGCCCACCCGGACTAACGCGAAAATGGTTCGGATTTTACGGGTGGCGTGAGTTTGATAAAGGCTTGTGGTCGTCGATGCGGGAAGATGCTCGACGCGCTGTGCTAACAACGTTGCCCGTCACCATCGGCGGTTCGGACATCCGCGACGACGCGATCTACTTCTCGAACGAAAACGCCAAAGGGGCTGGGATCGGGAACCTGCTCACGTTTGCAAAACGGGACATCCGCATGGCACGCCCCCCGGCAGGTCCGTGCGGCCTCATCATCTGTAACCCGCCCTACGGCGAACGACTTGGCGAAGAAGAAGAATGGGACGAACTGTACCGCACCATCGGCGACGTGGTCAAAGCGCATTGGGGTGGCTGGCAACTCGCTGTGTTCACCTCAAATGATTTGCTGGCACGCAAGGTCAAGCTGCCGGTGAAAACGTCAACGCCCTATTTCAACGGCAGCTTGAATTGCAAACTCTGGCAATACCGCACCCCACCCGGCAAATAGGACTGACATCACGGTGTCACTCGGTACGCTGGCATGTCGTTGACCCGCTTGCGGATTTGTTCGAGTAAATCCATAAACCGCTTGTCGGCAGTGGTCCCGAAATCGGCCTCGAACCGCTTGGCGTTGAGACCCTCCCGCAGTCCGCTGAAGGTGGGCATGTGGTCTTCGGTTGTGAAATCATCGCGGACTTTCGTCAACGCACCGGCGTCCCGTTTCAGCTTGTTCGCAAACGCAATCCCCGCGAGATCGGCGGTTAGGTCGATGAAACTAAATCCACTCTCACCCATCATATCTTGAAGCTCTTTCGTAACGCCCGCCGTCTCCGCGAGTGTCGAGCCGACGATTTCCGTGAGCGTCACGGACACCACGAAGTGTTGGCACAAATCCCGGCGACCACGCACCGTCGGCACGCCCAAAGCGCCGAGCCGGTCCCGCCGTTCTTCGTCGGATTCCGCAGCCCGGCAGAGTTCGCGGGTCACGATGTTTTTTCGCAGAATCGTCGAATCATCGAGTCCGATTCCGATCCCAATCAAGAAGGCGGGAACCCGGAGGTTGTCTTCCAGTGTCAACGCGGTGTCAGCCGCCGCCCGGATCAATTCGTTAGTGAGTTGATCGTTTTTGGGCCGCTCGCTCAGTGGCAGCCGCTTAATGTCTGCGGCACGAATTGAAATGGCACGCACGACTTTTCGCACGCCGATTTGTCTAGGCGACAACTTCACTTCGGTGTTCGCAGCCGGGTCGTCTTTGGGCGGGGCGACCGCATTTTCTACGGCCTCCGCTTTCGGCATCTCTTTCGGAACGACCTTGGGAATCACCTTCGGCGCAGCGGCTTCCGGGTCGGCCACGGCCACACGGTTGGCCGCTTTGTCGATCGCAGTCACATGGTCGGCGGCGAGGGTATCTTCCGGATAAATTTTCGCAAGTGTCTTGTACAGAATCTGCAATCGAACTTGATTCGGGTCTGAAAGAGCCGCGTAGGTTTTGGCTTTTCCGGCGCGGAGTTGTTCCGACCAGATGTTGACCGCCGCCATGTTGAGCGGGTCGAATTGAATTTTGAACTTCGCCGCCGCCGCCCGGCCGTCCCCGAGTTTCGCCCGCATGACGGATTGCGAATCGGGCGAGTGTGTTGCACCGAGCCA
>JAYSXU010000162.1:0-17015 GCA_043716965.1 Fimbriiglobus sp. | reverse complement strand
CAACTCCGGGAAACGGGCTGCAAAGTGGTCATCCTGGCTGGGATGGAAACGCACGTTTGCGTGCTACAAACCGCCCTCGATCTCCTCGCCGAAGGGTTGACCGTTTACCTTTGCGCGGACGCCCTCGCCAGCCGAAACCCACGAGACTACGACACCGCACTTCAGCAAATGACTAGTGCAGGGGCCATTCCGACAACCGCCGAAACCGTCGTGTTCGAGTGGCTCCGTGACGCCGCGCATCCGCAGTTCAAAGCAATCAGTAAGCTAGTCATCGAACGCGCGACGCTAACGTAACTCTCCAACACCATCAGGTGCCGAATGACAATTCCTGGCCAACTGACGCCCACCCCCCGGTTGCTCCTCGGGCCGGGGCCGAGTGATGCCCACCCGCGGGTTCTCACGGCCATGACGACGCCGTTGTTGGGGCACCTCGACCCACAGTTTTTGCAGATTATGAACGAAACCCAGGAGATGCTCCGGGAGGTCTTCCGCACGAAGAACCGCCTCACGTTCCCGGTCTCCGCGACCGGTATGGCGGGGATGGAAACGTGTGTGGTGAACTTGATCGAACCGGGCGACAAGATGGTGGTCTGCGCGAAAGGCTTCTTCGGCGGTCGGATGATCGACGTGGCCGGTCGTGCCGGTGCGCAAGTCACTACGTTGCAAAAGCCGTGGGGCCAAGTGTTCGATCTCGACCAACTCCGCGATACCTTGAAAACCGTCCGCCCGAAAGCCCTGGGCATCGTTCACGCCGAGACTTCCACGGGGGCGTGGCAACACATCGACCAACTCGGGAAGCTATGTCATGAGTTCGACACGTTGCTGATCGTGGATGCTGTCACCTCGCTGGGTTGCACGCCGGTTGAAGTGGACAAGTGGGAACTCGACGCGGTGTTCAGTTGCTCACAAAAGGGTCTTGGGTGCCCGCCCGGACTGTCCCCCGTCACGTTCAGTGACCGTGCCGTGGCGACGTTGAAAGCGCGCAAGACGAAAGTGCAAAGCTGGTACCTCGACCTTAGCATGATCGAAAGCTATTGGGGCGGCGATCGGTCGTACCACCACACCGCACCGATTACGATGATCTATGCGATCCGCGAAGGGCTTCGCATTGTGCTGGAAGAAGGTCTCGAAGCCCGGTGGGATCGGCACATGCGGAACCACAAGGCGTTAAAAGCTGGCCTGACCGCACTCGGCATGAGCTACATCGCACCCGAAGGGCACCAGCTTCCGCAACTCAACGCCGTCCGGATCCCCGAAGGTGTCGATGACATCGCGGGCCGCAAGGCGTTACTAAACGATCACGGCATCGAAGTCGGCGGCGGGCTAGGCGACTTCAAAGGCAAGGCGTGGCGGATTGGACTGATGGGCTACAACAGCCGCGCGAACAACGTCATGCTGGTACTGGCGGCGCTTGAGCAAGTGCTGCGTAAACATGGCGTGAAGGTGGAACCCGGCAGCGGCGTTGCCGCAGCGGAACGGGCCTATGCGGCGTGAGTCGTGGGTGTGATTTTGCTTGTAGTGTGGACCCCGAAAACTGGACCACGGATAGAACTCCTTTGTGAGTTTTGATCGTGGTCGGCATGAGGGGTTCGCATGGGTAAAAGTCCTCGGGCTTGTTCGGCGGCGGTTCAGGCTCTGGCGTCGAAGGGTGATCGAACGTTTCGCGAAGTGGCGGCCCAGTACCCGGTTCCTGCCAAGCGGGTGCCGGTGTGGAACGAGTCGATGGTCGAGCAAGCATCTTAGGCTACTGAATGAGTTGGGGTCGTGAACCCAGGGGGGTCGCCGAAGCAGTTTGTCCCAGGCTGAGCACTCCTAAGCTTTCAGACAGAAATCGGGTTGGAACTGTCGCTTCCTTTCGGAACGCCCGTTTCGTTCTCTGCAGGTATTCAAGGAGTGAGAATGAAGCGAACGCCGCTAGCTAGAAAAAAGCTCCCACTGATAGACACCGGCATCGACCCGTAGCGGTGGGTCGATAATCACGGCGATTACCTGTACCGTTACGCACTGCGAAACGTGCGCCGGCCTGATGTCGCGGAGGATTTGGTGCAGGAGACGCTACTCGCGGCGTGGCGTGGGCGGGACGGCTTCGTGGGTCGGGCGAAGGAACGGAGTTGGCTCACGGCGATCCTGATGCGGAAGGTGATCGACTGGCTCCGGCTGACAATCCGCGAGCGGAAACACCGGGCTGCTGGAGACCCCGATGAACAAGGGCACGACCCGTTCGGGCGGTCCGGCAAATGGCGAACGTCGCCGAAACGGTGGTTGACCGAAACCCCCGCCTCGGACGCGGAACGGGCGGAGTTTTGGGACGTTATTCACGGGTGCGTTAGCAAGTTACCGCCGCGACTGCGTGAGGCATTCGTGCTTTGGCATCTCGACGAAAAACCGGGCGATGAGGTCTGTCAGGCGATCGACATCACGCCGGGGAACATGTGGGTCATGCTGCACCGGGCACGGCTCCGCATGTGGCAGTGTCTCACGAAAAACTGGTACGGCTTGGAACCCACGAACGAAAAAGGCGGGTAGGAACGTGATCTACTCCTGTCGGCGAGTGGCGGAACTGACCTCCCAAGAACTCGATACCCCACTCCCTCTCAACAAGCGGCTTGCCCTTGGCGTTCATCGTCTGATGTGTTCGGGCTGCCGCCGGTTCCGGACCCAGGTGCGTGAGATCGACCGCGCTATCGGCGAGTACGTCTGTGCAACGGCCAGGGTGACCACGGTCCGGCTGCCAGTCGAGTCGAAAATGCGGATCAAGGAAGCCCTCCGTGAAGCGAGTTCAGAAGATGTTGGCAGAAATTCAACCTGAGTTAGCGGGTGGAGATTCGGAGAACGTGGACGGCAGCCTTGCCGATCTCGCCTGTCAACTTCCCGTCCGTCAACTTCAAACCAGTCGGTCGTGCTGGGAATACGGGTTTGAGGTCGCCAGTCAATCCGTTCGGGAGGGTCAACGACACGGATTTTGTCTCCGTTTCAGACAGGTTGGCCACAATCACCAAGACTTCGGATTCGCCGGTCCAGAGTGACGCGGTCACATCTCCGTTCTCGGTCAACTTGGTCCGCCTCCCGTCGAGTAGCTGCGGGGTGATCTCTTTCAACTCCTTCGCCACCGCCTCGCACTCGGCCCACAGTTCCTTGTTGTCGGGCAAGTACCACTCGTTCCAGGCGGGTTTCCTCTCGGCCTTCTTTTTTGCCTGCACGTCGGCTGAATCCACCATGTGGTAAATCGACCAAGGCATCACCCCTTTGGCGCCGTTGATGAGTCCGACGTAACACTGGTTGCGATATTCAACTGGCGTCGGCGCCCGCCCGCCCGGCCAGGCGAACGTCTGCGGGAGAACCCAGTAAGGCCGGTTCGCTTTGGCTGCCGCTTTACTCACCAACGTCATTTGCGTTTCGGTCGCCCTCAAGCTCGGGTCAGCCGCCTTCGGGTTGGCGATCGGGTACACCTCCCAGCCGACGAGGTCCGAACAGCCAAAGAACCCGTCGGTCGGCATCAACACATCTCGGCTCTGGGTGCCAAGTGGGATGTACGTGAGCCGGTGTGGCACGATCTCCTTGACCAACTTGTTCATCGTGGTCAGGTGTTCGACGTTCGAGAGGGTGTTGGCGTCGTCGAACAGAGTCCAAGCGATGATCGCCGGGTGGTCCTTGAACTTCCTCACTCGGTCCAGCTTGGTCTCCGTTTCGGTGTGCCCCGCCACGACCCACAAGCCGAGTTCCGTCGCCTTGTCCAGGAACCGTGTGTCTTCGTGCCACGGGCCTTGGATGTGGACGACCGTGCCGCCGATCTTGTGAATTTGCTCAACGCATTTCAGACGGATGTCGCCGGTGTGCCCCGTGGAAATGTAGAACCCGTATGGCAACACCGGCTTGCCATTGACCAGAAGCGTGCCGTCCGTCCGGAGTGTCGAGGTCATTGCCTGGGGGTCGGCGGCGACCGCAACGGGCATTACGCTGATCCAGGTTACGATTGCCCACACCATTCGATCTCTCGTCGTTGTCATCCCGTCCGTCCTTTCACTTGGAAACCAATCGAGACCACGGCCTCAACAGAATGACTTTGAAATACGGCTGCCCGTGATCGGGAGTTGTTATCTGTTGAGGCAATCAATCCGGTGCGTAAATCGTTCGCCCGCCGTCCACGGGCAGTAGAACGCCGGTTATGAAGTCGTTGTCAAGGAACGAAAGCACGGCTTGTGCGATGTTGCTTGGGCTGCCTTCGCGCTTGACGAGTGTCGCGTTGATGGCGTGTTGTTTCTCGGCATCGGGTAAGTCCGGCGGCAGCATCACCGGGCCAGGGAGGATCGCGTTGACCCGGACGTTCGGGTTTCGGGTACCCAGTTCGACGGCCAGACATCGTGTGATGGCGTTGACGGCACCCTTACTGGGAAAGTACGCGGCATAGTCCAAATACGGTCGGGCCTCGGCCCAGTCGCCGATGTTCACGATCAAGCCGCCTTCGGGTTGCTTGGTCATGACCAACCCGGCCTGTTGGCAACAAAGAAACGTGCCTAGCGCGTTCGTATCGAAATGCAGCCGCACGTCCGTAGCCGTCACGTCTTCGAGTCGCTTTCGTTGCCAAACCCCAGCACAATTCACCAAGACGTCAATGCGTCCAAAACTGCTGACAACATCACAGACCATTTTAGCGACCGCAACTTCATCGCTGAGGTCCGCGTGAAACGTGCGGGCTTCGACACCTAGCTTTTGCAGTAGATTCGCGGTCGCTTCCGCCTCTTCCGCCGAACTCCGATAATGCACCGCAATGGCATAGCCACGACGGGCCAGCGCTTCGGCGACGACTGACCCGACCCGTTTCTTGCCGCTGCCGGTTACCAACGCCACACGATGATTCGCCACGAGTAAAACTCCTTGTTGTTGTTCTGAGTGATTCGTCAACCCGCCAAACACTCACGCAGGAACTTCACGCCGTGTTCGATGTCACGGTAGCGTTCGGCTTGGGTTCCGACTTCGCGTTCGATGCACAGTGGCCCACGATAGCCCGCTTTTTTGAGTGCTTGGATGAAGAGTTTGGTGTTCGTCTGCCCGACCCCGAGGGGAACCTCTTCGCCCCAGGCACCAGGGGTCTTCGGACGGTTCGCGTCTTTGACATGCACGCTGCGAATGTCCGGGGCGAGCAGTTCGACCGCTTCGATCGGGTTATCTTTGTCGTAGAGCAACATGTTGGCCGGGTCGAAGTTCACCTTCAGGTTGGGGCACTTCAAATCATCAAGCGTTCGCCGCAGCAGCTTGCTGCTTTCTTGGCCGGTTTCAAACGCGACTGTGATGCCATCCCGCAACGCCAAATCTGAGACTTGGGCCAGCGTATCGAGAAACGGTTTCCGTGCCGCGTCACCGACTTCGGGCATGAACCCGGCGTGCAGCATGATGTCCGTCAGTCCGAGTTGTTTAGTCCGGGTCAACGCCCACTGGAAGCACTCCAACCGTTCGGGCCGAGTTAACGGGTCGCCGAAGCCGCCGGTTTTTTCGATGGTGTGCGGTGTGGTGTAATCTTCGCCCGGAAAACCGAGCATCGACCCACTCATCTGAAACCCCGCCGCCTTCGCCGCGTTCGACATCGCGTCGCCTTCGTCCCACGCCGCATGGTGCGGATCGCCGCACGCAATTTGCACGACCGTAATTCCCAAGCGGTCCATGAAGCCTTTGAGTTCGGCAACGTTCTTCACTTGAAGGGACCAACTACACACGCCAATCGCCAACGGTTCAATCGCCATCGTGATCTCCTGAGATATTCTGTGTGCTTATCATTCCGGATGGGGAGCGGGTACTCAAGTGTAAAGTGTCGAGGTGTCCGACAGACGGTCCGGAAACTCGACGGTTACCGATGGCACTTGGCATGTCGCTCCACCTGCTACTTACAGTTTTTAACCCATAGTAGATAACGGGTTGCGACAAGTGGCACACTCCAAATCAAAACTTGGCACGATCCGTGCTCAACTAATACTCATCGAACACCGACTCATGTTCCGCTCGCCCGCGGAAACCCTCCGTTGCCCACGGAGTGTCAGCCCCGGTGGTTCGTCGGGAGGGGTCGCCCACCTCTTCTGGCGAATCACTGGGTTCAACGCAGTCTTTCCTTTTTGTGCAGCTTGAACCACTCGACAAGCTCCTGCGTCATCACGCCCGAATTATCCATTCGCGGGACTTTGTGTTGACCGCCAAACTTCCCACGCGACTTCATCCATTCGCCAAATCCGCCCGGTGGCACGACCTGGATTTCCGGTAATAACATCGTCAAGTCGCCGACCCGATGTGCCGCGTAGTCTTCGTTCATCCGTGACAGTTCTGCGTCCAAGACTTTGGCAAATTGTGTGAGATCGGTCGGCGCGCCGTCGCGGAACTCGACCAAGTACAGGTGGTGTCCGGGTGTGTTCAATTCCGTCGGGTAAACCGGGCCGACGTGGTGATCTTCTGTGTAGACATGGCACGTCTTGGCCGCAAACCCGATGGCTTTGTCGATTTCTTCTTGAATCAAATGCTCGCCGAACGCGGACAAGAAATACTTCGTTCGCCCGGTAAATCGCAACAGCGGCGGGTTCTTGCTCTCGAATTTGACCGTGTCCCCAATCAAGTAACTCCACACACCGGCACAACTCGTGACCACGATCGCGTACTGCACGCCAAGTTCCAGGGTTGCCAGCGTGTGCCGAGTTGGCTTTTCAGTGCCGACTTCTTCCACAGGGATGAATTCAAAGAACAGGTCGTGATCCGGCACCACGCGCAACATGTGATAGCGTGGGTCTTCGGTGGCGATGAACCCTTCGGAGCAAGGGTACACTTCGCAATACTTCACCTCATCGCTGCCGATGGCTTTTTTAAACGTCTCGCGGTACGGGTCGAACATCGTGCCGCCATGAACGACCAGTCGTAGGTTGGGCCACGCCTCGGCAATCGTGGACTTACCGCTCATGGTTTTGACCATGTCAAAGACTTTGAGAATCCACGATGGCACACCGCTCACGGCGGTGATCGATTCCCGAAGTGATTGCTCCGAAAGCCGACGGAGTTTCACTTCCCAATCGGTAATCAAACTCATTTCCAACGACGGGAACGTGAACGGGCGCTGCACGTCCTTCACTTCCTTTGCCGCGATGCCACTGAGGTCGCCGGCAAAGCTGCCGTCGGCTTGGGCACGCAATTCGGTACTGCCGCCGAGGAAAAAGAATTTGCCGTTGAACGTTTTCGCCTTGGGGTAGGCGTGCCGAAAAAGCGCTAGCGTCGTCAGCCCCGCTTTCATGTTCGACTTCACCATCTCGGTACTAACCGGCAGAAACTTCGTGGTGCCCGATGTCGTGCCTGACGACAGTGCGTAGTAGGGGATGAACGTCGGCCACGTCACGCCACTTAAACTGGGGTAAGCATCTTTCCAATAAGTTGTCCAGAAGTCGTCGTAGTCCCGAATCGGCACGCGACTTTGGTAATCAGCAATCGACGTGATGCTTGCGAAATCATGGTCATGCCCGAACTTGGTATCTTGCGCGAACCGCACCAGTTTCAATAGTGTGCTTTCTTGGACTTTCGCCACGTCCATTTGATCGAGTTGTTTCACACGCCGGTGCGCCAATTGAACGAAGCCAGCATCCGCAACGCCCCGCGCAACCCGAGTGTTGACCAACGGTGCCAACCAAGCCGTTCGAAACATGATGCGCTTCCTTCGGTGAATGCTGCCGCGAACACGATACGACTTGGCCCACCAGAAATGGTAAGTTGCGGTATGGATGGGTAAAAACCATCGCTCTTAAAGTGTGTCCACGTCAACCCCAAGTTTACGAAGCATCGCCGCAAACTGATCGGCTCGTTGCTTTTCGGCCTCGGCTCGTTGCTTTTCGGCCTCGGCTCTCTGCCGTTGCACTTCGGCTAGTTGCTTTTCGGCCTCGGCTCGTTGCTTTTCGTCCTCGGCCCTTAGCCGTTGCAATTCAGCCTGCTCTCGTTCGTAATCTCGTTCACGAAAGACTTCGAGTGGCGAGACCAACTCCTTGTTGTCAGGGCCGTAAATCCGCACTTCGCCCGTTTGAATCTCGAACCGAAAGCCCAGGCGAGGGCTGACAAAACCGTTGATCTGTGGGACTCGAACGAGGCTGTCACCCTCACGCAACCAACCCGCCACATGGGCCGGAAATTCAGGGTAAATGATATAATACTCTTCGGCACCGTAGCGCTCGTAAAACGCGAGCTTCTCGACCGTGAGTGTGTCGCCGTTACGGGGGGACCAGACCTCGAAAATCACCTGTGGGAAGATGCCGGCTTCCTCCCAGACTTTGTAGCTCCCGCGATGACCCTTTGGGCGTCCGAACACCACGTATACGTCCGGTGCTTGGCGAATTTCCCGTTCGCCTTCCACCGTGTAGATCAGGTGATCGCCCGCCACAAACACCTGCGGATCGTCCCGAAAATACGAGTCAGCGCTCCACTTCAGGGTTGCGATCCAGTCGAATTGCACCGTATTGTCGGACATCGGTTCCCCATCGGAATCGGGGTAGTCGATTAGCGGTTTCGTTGAGGCAGCAAGAGACATATTTCCTCCGTGGGTCCAACCCCAATCACTCTGCCGCCGCATTCGATCGATAGCCCCGGCACACATACACCCCCGCCGGCGGCAGATTCAGTGGCACGAGATTGAACCGGACATCCGTAAAGTACCCGCGGTACAACCGCCAGTACACCCACGGCATGTTGGTCAATTGCCGGAAGGTGCCGTTCGCGCCGAGGGCGCGGGCCGAGCTTGCCAGAATGGCGTCACGGAGTTTGGCAGGAAAGGATGGAAGTGGCAAACCGGAAACGATGTGATCGACTTCCGTGATCCCCCGGTCGGCGAGGAGCTTATCAATCTGGGCCGCATCCCCTTCGACGATGTCAGTACCAGGGAATCGCACCCGCAGCCGCTGACAAAAATCGGGGTCGAGTTCGACGACAATGAGTTTGGTGTGCGGCTTTACACGCTTCACCAATTCCTTGGTAATTGGCCCCGTACCGGCGCCGAGTTCGACGATGCACTTGGCACGGTCGTAGTCGATTCCTTTGGTAATCATTCGCGCCAGGAAGCGCGAACTTGGGGCAAACGAGGCAATTGAAGTGCCGTGTTTGACGAACTTTTGACACATCAACCACCAATCCGGGGACGTGGAATTGGCGGGGTCGTGCGGCTTGGACGGCGGGTTCACTGGACTCATTTCGCAACTCGGCTGGGTTTGGCTAAAAGCAGTTGGGTCCAACGGGGGTGGGCCGTCGGGCGGGACGCGGTTAGGAAGTGAGCCACAAGGCGATTGATGAGCCAGTGCCGTTCAATCTGCGGTGCGTGCCCACAACTCGGGATCGACAGGAAGTGTCCGTTGGGCAAATCTTTTGCCGCGTCTTCAGCCGTTTTTGGATCGCAAATGTGGTCCATTTGACCCGTGACAAGCAATGTCTGAGCTTTGACATCTTTCATGCGAGTGCGGACAGTATGTTCGAGGGTACCGTTGACAGTCCGGAGAAGTCCTTTCTTCCACTTCCTATTTTCGATTGCCTTACTGTAGAACTTTACCATGTCTCGGTCGATGGATCGAACGTTGTGAAAGACACTTTTCACGACATTCGGCATCGACCGCCCGCCGCCTTTCACGCCTTCCATGATCGGCAGTTGTTCTTTATCACCCATCCCCGACGGGCAGAGCAAAACCATTCGGTTCACTAACTGGGGGTATTTCGCCGCAAACTCGATCGCCACTTTGCCGCCCAAACTACTCGAAACGAAGTGGTACGGTGGGTTTTGAACGAATTGGGTGAGGAACGTGTGAAGCTGTTCGACCAGAAATTCGACCGTGACCGGCTGCTTACTAGTGATCCGATTTTGAATGATTTCGCCGTCGTAAACGATGATGTTCGGCGCGTACACGTCAAAATACCGCGACCAATAGCGACGGTTGCGAAACCAGGATTCGTGCTGCTCCGCCAGACCGTTCAGAAGAATCAGCGGTTGACGCCGACCGTAGGCTTTCGGACGAAAGCGGTCGAAGAGTCGATTGAACGAAGCCATCTCAAATCGCTCCGTAGGACGGCGGCCAGAAACACGTTTCGGCAGGATGACCAAGGGTTGACAGCTTACTGTGATGCCTGCCGGTCAGCAGAAAAAATCACGACTTCAACAAAATATTTCCCCACGATCGCCCGGCACCCCGATTAACTTAGTTAGCTTTCGACCGGCGGCAAGCAACGGGATTTGCCCGTCGTACCACTTAAAAGATAGACATCTAGTGCAAACACGATCGCACGTCGCCCCAAGTTTAGGGCAGACGGTAGGGGCACGGATTGGCGGAACTCTTGCGATCGACCGCAATTTGGCTTTGCTACGCGCCAACGGAGACCAGTAAGATTAGTGTTAAGAGATTACCGAGAATTCTTCTCGATCGAAATTTCCTTTTGTTTGAACATTGACCCGATTGGCGGGGAGCGCGCATGGCTAACGTTCGTTACAACGTGGATTGCCCGAGTTGCGAGGCCAGCGTGCCCATCCGCAGTTCGGCAATGATCGGGAAAAAAACCGAGTGTCCGAAATGCAAGTATCGCTTCACGGTGCCGGAACCACCCGGCGACGATGCCGCTGAGGACACACCCAAGAAGAACACCAAAGCCGCGTCCGGAAAGAAATCCAAAACGGCCAAGTCGGGCAGCAAGAAAATGCTCTACGTCGGCGCGGGCGTCGGCGTGCTGGCAATCGGGCTACTGGTTGTCGTCGCCATCTTCATCTTTGGCGGTAGCGGAGACGAAGGCACTACTAAAGCCGACACAACCACGCCCGCAAACAACACAGCTAAAGCTGGTGGACCTGGGGAAGGCATCGCAGCAGCAATGGGTGGTGAAGGCGCAGGTGGTCCCGGTGGTGCTGGTCCGGGCGGTGCTGGAAGAGAGGGTGACGGTAGCACGCCGCCGATGACACCGGGCGATGCGACACCACCGAAGGTTGACACTAAAGTGGCTGGCACTGGCGGAAGCCTGAAAGATGTGACAAACCTTTTGCCGGGCGACACGACTGCGTTGTATCGGGTCAACTTCGACCGGCTCGCCCAAAACGCAACGCCCCTGTCCAATGGATTTTTTGACGCCAAAGTCCGCGACCTGTTCCGGAACTCCATGACGTTCGGCAGCGACCAACTTGCCGTTTACATTCACTGCATTGTCGGCCCGGACCGCGACCCGTTTGTACTGTTGCGGACGAAATCGGCAATTGATGAAGTTCGCATCATCCAAGACATGAAATTGGAGAAGATCCCGAACGGGGTTAAAAACGGTCGTGAGTTTTTCACGGTCAAATCAAATGCGTTTATCGACTCTCTTTCGCAAGCGTTCACGACTCAAACGATCACGAAAATGCTCGGGATCCCCTTCCCCGCCCCAAGTCAGAAAGACCGCGATGAAGCGGCGAAGAAGAAGTACGCCCTCTGTGTTTACGACTCGCAGACAATTTTGATCGCCTCGACCCTCATCATGGAACGCTTCCTGGACGACCTTCAAGTGAGCGGCTACCCGTCGTTCAAGTCGGAACTCACGACCACGGAAGCGGCACCCCCTGCGGCCAATCCGATGGGCGAAGGCGGACCCGGTGGCGGTTCGGGTGGTCTGGCTCCGGCCGGATCGCCCGGTGCAGCGGGTGGACCGCCGCCCCGCGGTAGCAACAATAATTCCTCGGTCGAATCGTACCAGAACACTCCCATGAAGCCCGGCGCTGGCTCCGGTGGTCCGCCACCGGGTTCGTCTGCTGGACCTCCGGGTGGTTTCCCCGGTGCCGGGATGATGCAACCCGGTGGCGGTCCCGGTGGGGCCGAACAACGACCACCCGCACGAAAGTTATTCACCTCGATCCCGACCTATCGGACCATTGATCCGCCACTGAAGAAGACACTGAACCAGTTGGAGGAAGACGAAAAGAACCCTCCGGCCATTGTGTACGCCGAAATTATTGACCAACGTGTCCTGAACACGCGGGATTTGAACGACATCTACAAGGTCACCGGCAACGCCACCGCTGGGATGTTAGCGCGAATCAAGTTGCTAGGTGGGTCACTCAGCCACCTCTCGAAAGAGAAAGGCAACGGGACCGTTGTGATGGAATTCGTCAGCGATGACGATGCAAAGCGAACCGTGGCCGAATCCATCATGCCTACACTTCAGACCGTAACGCCAGTCGTGGATATTTTGCTCGGCACCCAAACCCAGGTGCGAAACAGCCTCGGCCAACCGGGCGGTAACGGACCCGGCGGTTTCGGCGGTGCTGACGGCGGTTTCGGCGGACCTGGTGGTTTTCCTGGCGGTGCTGGCGCCCCTCCGGGTCGTGGCAGTGCTGGTGCCCCTCCGGGTTCTGGTGGTGGGTTCCCAGGTGCCCCTCCGGGCAATGAAGGTTCTTCGGACGGCGGCGGGTTCCCAGGTGGCCCCGGCGGATTCCCCGGCGGCCAAGGCGGGTTCGGCACCGGGGGAAACGGCTTACCGCCTGGGCGGAACCAGGGGACGGTTGAACTCACGCTGACCGACAAGGTGCTGGTGATTGCGATTTTGTTGAACTGGCCGGAAGACAAGTTCAACAGTTACATCCAACCGCAGATCCAACGGACCGCGAGCCAGATGAAGGGCCGCATGAGCGTTTTGACGGGGGACGTTGAATGGCACCGACTCGCCGTGGTGTCGAACAAGTTGCAAGACGGCAAACGCA
The DNA here is from genome assembly GCA_043716965.1 of Fimbriiglobus sp. Lineage (GTDB taxonomy): Bacteria > Planctomycetota > Planctomycetia > Gemmatales > Gemmataceae > Fimbriiglobus. Next base: position 4,309 of record JAYSXU010000162.1, on the reverse strand, counting down.
TGTTCCCCCGTGGCACCATTGACCGGGATGCGAGCGACACCCGGTATCGCCTAGCCTACCCGCCGGAACAGCGTGTCAGTTTCTTCGCCGAACTGTTGCCGTATCTGGGTCACAGCGGACTGCGGTCGCAAATCGAAGACAAGAAGCTGGCGTGGTACAGCAAGGAAAACCTCGCCGCTGCGGAGACGTGGATTCCGGAACTGCTTGTGCCGTACTACCCGCAAGACTCTTGGCGGGCGACCCACCCGTTGGCCGAAGGCCGTATCCTGGGTGCGACGAACTTCGTGGCCCCGGCAGGACTCGGTCTTGATGCGGGTCGGTACAATCCCGCCGATCCCGAGATGGCGAAGAAAGTCGGGATCACCGGGTACAACTGGGGGTCCAAGCCGGAAGAGGTTAAGGACGGCCTCTCGAACACGATCTACCTGCTCCAGGCCGCGCCGGGCACCGGGCGACCGTGGATCGCGGGCGGTGGGGCAACGGTTGTTGGCGTGGAAGACTCCGACACCCCGATGCAACCGTTCACCCACCGCTTGCCCGACGGGCGGCGGGGAACGTATGCACTGATGGCGGACGGGTCTGTCCGCTTCATCAAAGAAGGCACCGACCCGAAAGTCTTCAAAGCCCTCGTGACTCGCGCTGGCGGCGAGAGCATCACCGAGCTAGACAAAACCGCGCCGAAGATCGCGGCCACTCGCCCAACGGAAACCGATTTGCGGGGTGGGCCAAGCATCAAAACGCCAACACCGACATCGGCGCCAACAACTGACTCGGCTGAGATCAACGACGCGGAGTTGAAGAAGTTCCAAGGTACGTGGAAAGTGACGTTCTTCAAGATGAAGGCGCTGACAAAAATGACCCCGCCGGAAGCCCTCGCCCAAGTGAAGTTGGAAATGAGTTTCGACGGCAAGAAACTCGGCATCAAAATGAAAGGACCAATGGGCGATCTCCCGATTCCAGTGCCTGGGGCAGAGATCGTGAAGCTCGATTCGGCAGCGAGTCCGAAAATCTTGGACATGAAAGGCGCCGACGGCAAAACGTCACAGGGCATCTACGAATTCACCAGTGACACCAAACTCAAGATTCGGAGTACCGACGACAAGAGCCGCCCGACGAAGATGGGCGTCCCGGATGACAAGTCCGAGGACGGCTACTTCGAGTTGGAGAAAGCAAACTAACCCGGATTAGTCACCACGAATCACACGAATCGAACGAATAAGATTTCAATCAAAGAGTGATGTGCAGGGACACAGTTCTCATTGATTCTAGTCTTATTCGTTCGATTCGTGTGATTCGTGGTGACATTCTCAGTACATCGGGATTTGCACGCGGTCGCCGCCCTTCATTGCCGACTCGTGGGCACAGATGCCCACGAGGGTGTAGTTGGCACTCGTCGGGGCGTCCGGGAAGGCGGGTTGTTGGCCGAGGACTGCCATGAGGAAGTTGTGTGCCAAGTGCGGATGACTGCCGCCGTGGCCGCCGCCCTGCACGAAGCTGAGGTGGGTGGCATCGTGAATCGCCCCGGTGAACTTCCGGATGCTTTCGGGTAACCGTCCGGCGTAATCCGGCACCGGAATCCGGCGGGGAATTTGTGCTTCCGGCAAGCCGCGGGTGTGTAGCACCGGCTCCTCGCCTTCGAGTTGTTGCCATTCAAAGCTCACGTTGGACGCGGTCACGTCAAAGCTTTCGCGGTACTGCCGGGCGGCGTCAAACAGGCTACGGGTCACTTCCGCGACCACGTCGGAATCTTTGATTTTGAACGTGGCTGATTGAACGGCAAACGGTGAACCGTACTTCGGGATCAAACTTTCGCGGATGCGCCCCGAACCGTGGCAAACGACGCTTTCCGCCAGCGCCGGTTTGCCGGGCACGCTGAGAATTCCCAGGCATGGACTCACGCAGTGGGTGGCGTACCACATCGGCGGCAGGCCGGGCCAGTAGTCCGGCCAGCCGTCCATGTCTTGGACGTGACTGCCCCGCAAGAACTGAATCCGGCCCAGCACGCCGCGCTCGTAGAGGTCTTTTGCGAACAGGTATTCTCTTGCGTACACAACCGTTTCCATCATCATGTAGACTTTGCCGGTCTGCTTCTGAAGCTGGATAATCTCGCGGATTTGGTCTTTCTCCGTCGCCATCGGCACCGTACACGCGACGTGTTTGCCGGCCTTCAACGCCTTGATTGTTTGCGGGCCGTGGTCCGGGATTGGGCTGTTGATGTGGACCGCATCAATGTCCGGATCGGCGAGCAAGTCGTCGTAACTGGTGTACCGCTTGGCGATACCGAACTTGTCCCCGCACGCATCCAGTTCCGTTTTGTTACGGCGACAAATCGCATTCAGTTCCGCGTTGGGGTGCAACTGATAGATGGGAATGAACTCCGAACCGAACCCGAGGCCGACGATGGCCACGCGGATTTTCCGATCACTCGACATGGGAGAAGCTCCAATACGACGGGCTAAAAGTCACTGCGGAGAAGGCCCACAGATCGTGGGGGAAGATTAGTCGTCGGGGCAACTCCGGGCAACAGGCATCAAAAAAGAGGGAGCTTGCCATCGGATGGCAAGCTCCCTCTTTTCCGCTTCTCAAATCGAAATCAAACGCGCTTTCTGGAACTGCTCGGTTCCGCGACAACCGCCGTCGGTTTTGCGAAACTCATCCAGTACGCTTTCGGAATCAGCCCGATACCGATGAAACCGGCGTGAAGTACCCAGGTCACCATGCACCCGAACGCGAGCGCGTTGCTGAAGCCGTAGGCGTGTAGCCCAACGCCGAGTTGGTTCGTCCCGAACCAACTCCAGGTTGTAATCATGTTGCCGACGAGTGCCAGCACCGCGATGCCGCGATCTTTCACCAAGCCGACCCAGCGGGAGTGCAGGATGAGCGCATTCCAGATCACGATGAGGACCGCACCGTTCTCTTTCGGATCCCAGCCCCAGAAGCGACCCCACGACTGGTCCGCCCAAATCCCACCCAACACGGTCCCGACGAAGCTGAGCAACACCGCGAGGCACACCACCCCGTACAGGATTTGCCCGATCACGCGACCCACTTCTTGCGGTCGGGCGTGTTCACCGCGACCAACCACCACGGTCTTGGTGAGGACTGGCGTGGCCACCCCAAGTATCACGTAGATCAACCCGAGGAAGCCCGCGATATAGGTTGCGGAGTATCCTAACGTCACGGTGGTCACGTGCGTGGCAAGCCAGAAATTGGTATCCAGAACGGCTTGCATCATCTCCAACGTGTCGCCACTGGCCGCGAGGTTGTGGGCGATGATGCTCGTTCCGAACCCGAGTGCCGACGCGACGGCGTTGCCGACGCTCATCGGGAAGATTCGTTCCACGAACAAGCACAACGCCACCGCCGCCCAGCCGATGAACACTGCCGACGAGTACAGGTTTGTTACGAACACCAACGGGCGGTCCATCAAGTACATCCGCGAGAACAGCGTGAACGTGTGGATGCCCAGCGTCAGTAGCAGTACCCAGAAAGCGGCTTTGCGGAACCCGTCTGCCAAGCCTGGGTTGAACACCAAGCAGACCCACCCCGCCGCACACAACAGGAACCCCAACACGTACAACGCAGTGCAGTGGTAATAGAGCGCCGTGTCGTTCAGGTAGCTCTCGAACCGCGCCCGCTTGCCGTCGGCTTCGGGAACGGCGACGGTTTGTTTCGCACTGAATTCCCCAAGAAGCTTGTTGAACTCCGCCGGTTTCCCTTCCTTGTAGACGCTCAACAACTCTTTCCACATCACCGCACTCGGGTCGAGGTTGCGGAGCGTTTCGCGGAACGTGTCAACCATTTCCATCGCGGCTTGTTGTTGCTCCGGGGTGAAGTCTTTGGGGTCTTGGGGAAGGTTGAGTTTCGCCATCTGCTCCCGAATGGTCACGCGGCCAAACCCCATCACTTGCTCAAGGGCTTCACCCGGTTTGCGCCACGGGAGTTTACCGTCGGCGGGCAGAATCAACGCATCCCGGCCGGCCACGATGTTCATGAACATTTCGAGGTGATGCCCGAGTTCCAGCACTTTAACATCGAACAAATCCCGCACTTTGGGATCTCGCGCGGCGGCCTTCTTCCCGGCGTCTTCCATCGCCGCGAGTTGCGGGCGGAGTTCATCAAGGGAATAGCGAAGCCCTTCGCGGGGCTTGAGCTTCACGAGTTCAAGCACGCGGTCGTTTTCGATGCGGAAGATCTTGTACTTCCCGGCGCTGCCGATGTCGTCCGAGGTTCCCGCCATCGTGTCGAGGTACCACTTGATCGCGGGTTGCTTTTTGTCCGCGTCGTCCACGTAATCTTCCCGGTGCGT
>JAYSXU010000161.1:0-5662 GCA_043716965.1 Fimbriiglobus sp. | reverse complement strand
GTGATGGGGCGGAGCATGGACCTGAACGCCACGACTGTGATGCTGGCGTGCCTGTTCTGGCACCTCGTTTGGGGTATCGCGGGGTTGTTTTTGGCGATGCCACTGATGGCGGCGATTAAGGCGGTTTGTCTGCACGTCGAGGGGTGGAATGCGTGGGGGCAACTCATGAGTTCCGGCCAACACATTGAACTGCCGATGGTCGATCCGGACCAACGCCTCAAGGACATCGCTGACCAAGCGAATAACAACGGGGACGCCACCGTCGAGATTGATTTGAGCCAGACACCGTTGGCATCCGCTGCCGATCCACCACGCCGCTAACCCGCACGAGGTTTGCCATGCCAGACGAACAAGACCCACCCCGCCGACGCCGCGACTGGGGCGATGAACCCGAGAAGGATCGGCGCGACGATTCACCGGACGAGTATGAAGACGAGTTCGACGACGACCGCCCTCGGCGGCGCGAACGTGCCGAATATGAACGCGAACACCGCGCCGGCCTGATCTTGACGCTCGGCATCGTGAGCATCACGATCAGCACGTTCTGTCCGTTTCTACCACTTCCCCTGAGCGTCGTCGCGTGGATGATGGCGAACAACGATCTACGAGCAATGGACGCAGGCGAGATGAACCCCAAAGGCCGCAGCAACACGCACGGCGGCAAAATTTGCGCGATCGTCGGCTTCTGCCTCGGGTTGTTCTACGCGGTGGTGATGCTCCTGTACTTTGGCTTAGTTATTGGACTGGTCGTGTTCAGGCAGTGAGGGTGAGCAGAACACCCATAAAAGATTTTCCTAAGGGACGACCCTTTCAGGGCCGAAATCCCGTTCCTGAACGAGTGCCGGAAAATTTTGCCAGTCTCACACCGTCGCTGACTCCGACGCGGCCGCCGAAGTGTTATGTTCGACGGCGGGGGTTGTGGGTAGAATCGACTGCATTGATTCCAGTCCCGTCCGATCCGATTGAGATGTTGAACCATGTCATTTGATTCTGTTTCGTCCTTTCTTGAGTTCGCACGCGCAAATCGGTTATTGTCCGCAGACGTTGTTGATGAATTGTTGGCGACTTCCCACCGGCCGCACCAGAACCTGTCCGAGCTTTGCGATTCCTTGGTGGCGCGGGGCTGGCTGAGTCCTTTTCAAGCGAAGCGGGTTCGGGCGGGGCTTGTGGAACAACTGGTGGTGGCGGGGTACCCGCTTGTGGAGGAAATCGGCCCGTGTCCGGGTGGAACGAATTATCGGGCCGTTCACCCGTCGCTGCAAATGACGGTCACGTTACGATTGATTCGGGCCGACTGGTTCCCGCCCGCCGACAACTCCCGCGACTTTGTCCAACGGGCGGTCGTTGCCAACCGTGTTTACCACCCCCATGTGGTTAACTTCTTGGAAGTCGGTGTGTGGAAGGATGACGTGTTCGTCGTGTTCGACCCGTTTGACGCGGGCGATTTGCAAACGTTGGTCACCGACATTGGCCCGATGCCGGCGGACTTGGCAACGAAGTACGTCCACAAAACCGCGTCCGCACTCCATGTGGCCCATCAACGGGGTATCGTTCATGGTGAAGTGCGCCCCGGCACGATTTACGTCGGACCACTGACGCCGATGTCAAAACTACGGGCGGACGGCAGACACCGTTCCCGGCCTGGCGCCAATGCCCAATTGAAACTCGCGGAACTGGGGCTTGTACCGAGTCGTCCCGCGCTCAACGATTGGACCCCCTCCGAGACCAACGCCACGGACTGGATTGCGTACCTTCCCCCGGAACGATTGAGCGTTGCGGAGCCGACGACTGCCGGGGATGTATACGGGCTGGGCGCGACGTTTTATTACTTGCTCACCGGCCAACCGCTGTATCTCGGGAACTCGGTCAGTGCGCTTCGCAGCGCGATCGAAACGGGAAGCTTCCCGCGTTTGGAATTGCTCCGGCCCGATCTACCGACGGAATTGGTCGCGCTGGTTTACGCCCTGCTTTCGACCGGCCCGAACTCCCGCCCCACGGTGGAAGACCTGATCGACACGCTGCGGAAAACAGCCTCGCCATCGGGTCCAGCATCGGGTGGTGGCACCCCCCTGGCGGAACTCGTCGATGAAGCGTTGAACACGGACCGGCCGCTCGTTTCGGCCCCGATCGAAGTTTCGTTGCCAGGGTCTTCGTCCGACGCACTCGTTCTCGAACCCGGTTTTCCCCAAGACCTGAAACCGATTCAAATGCCGTACCGAGAAGCAAAACCCCGCAACCCGGCAACCGATACGACGAACACGATCGACATGACGATGGGTTCGATTGCGTCACCAGAACCGGACGAGGAGGCGTTCCCGTCCGACGATTTCAACGAGTGGCAAGAATCATCTCCGTTGCACACCACTGGCTACGACGCGGCTGGCACTGAACTCCCGGACTCCCTGGAATATGACGAGCCTCCCGCCACCAAGCAGGAGAGCAAAGGCGGTCGCATTTGGTTGTGGTTAGCCATCGGCCTGGGGTTGCAAGTCTTCGCGATTACGCTCTGGGTGATCTACTTCTTCCAACCCTTTTGACGTGTTGAACCCGACCCTGCGTTGACATCGACGTGGGGGAGGTGACCAATCACTTCCCTTGTTTGCCGGCCAAGCTCGGGTCGATTTTGCGTTCGGCGTCCGTGGCTTTTTCGCGGACCTCGGCCTCGGGGTCGGACTTCATCGCTTGCACTTGGGGCAACACACTTTTGGCAGCCGCGCCGATTTGCCCCAACGATCGCACCGCATCCTTGCGCACTTTCCATTCTTTGTCTTGAAGTGCTTTCACGAGGTACGGAATCGACTCGGCGGCGACGGGTCCGATGTCACCCAGTGCTTCGGCAGCATGTTCACGCACCAGGGACACGTCGTCGGTGAATTGGGCAATGATGGCCGGGATGGCGGACTTGGCTGGCTCGCCGATTTTGCCCAGGGTGCGGGCCGCGTTCCAGCGGACGGCGGCGTCCGGGTGGGTCAACAACTCCGTCAACGTGGGAACCGCTACCGCGCCGTGCCGTTTGTAATCCGCGACCACACGAATGGCTTCAATCTCCGGGAACTTACTCACTAGAGCAGGCACCACGCCACCGAGGTCCGACGGCAACGGTTCGGTCGCTTTGGGTGCGAGGCGGGACAGCGACTTCAGCGCCGTGGTCTTCACGTAAGGATCGGCATCATCGAGCAACGCAATCAGGTCGTTCGCCGCGATACGACTATCAACGCCGATCTGCCCGAGAACATCTGCCGCGTGCCAACGAGCTTCGGACTGCCCGCCCGAGCGCAGCACCCACACCAGCACCGGCACCGCATCCGCTTTGCCGTTTTTCAGCTTGTCGAATGTGATCGACCGTTGAACATCATCCTTGGTGTTCAAGTCCACTCGCCACGCGGACGCCGAGCGCCCTTGGAACGACGGGTAGCCGTTGACGAGTCCTCGCAACCGCCGATCCGGGTCGAGAAAATACGCAACAGCCCCACAAGTTACGACAAGAAAAATGCTGATAAAAACGCGGCGAATCAGCCTCGAAGAACGCATTCGGAGATCCCTTGTGAATGAAAAGTCACGGGTGCATGCAGTACAAAGCCGCAGTCCGTCCGGCGCCGCCTTCTAGTTCCGCAGCCACGTAGAGTTTACCATCGTGAACCCGAGGGGCGGCGATCACGAGCGGTTCCATTTTGGTGTGGCTGCGAATGTCGAACTGCCAAATCTCCGTGGCGTCGGTCGTGCTGAAGCATTTTAGCAACCCGGTCATCGTGACCACATAAACCCGACCGTTCGCCACCGTCGGTGGGGCAATAATTGGGCCGCCGATTGCGACACGATGGATCACTTCGCCGGTTTCGGCGTTGGCCACGTACACGTAGCCATCACGGGTGCCGAAGTAAACCCGATCGCCATCAACTGTCGGTTGTTGAAAGACCGCATCGGCGGTCTTGATCTTCCACAACTCGCGCCCGGTGACTTCGTCCAGGCAAAGGAGGGCACCTGCCGGGGTTTCGGGCGGCTTCACGGGTTCGGTCATGCGGCCATTGCCCAGGCCGACGTAAACGCGGCCTCTCACTACGCGCGGTGAACCCCAGGCGGGGATGTCCACGGCGGTTCGCCACAGTGGGTTCCCGGTGTTGATGTCGAGCGCTACGACTTGCAGAGTTTTGAACAAGCGACTCGGTCCACTGCCGACAATCACCCGCTGGTTCGCCACGAACGGGCTGGCATCAATGTGCAAATCCGCCGAGAATTGCCACTGCTTTTCACCCGTGATGGCATTCAGCGCGTAGACGCCATCATTCCCGGCTGCAAAGAACACGGTGTCGTTCACGACCGTCGGCGTCGATTCGATGTGGTCGCCGGTTTGAAACTTCCAATGCGGCACGCCGGTCGCGGCGTTCAAGCAGTACAGGTTGCACACGAAGTTGGCGTGCATTCCCTCACCGACATAAACCCGATCGCCCGACCGCACCGGCGCCGACGCCGTCGGTCGCATCGCTCCCCCCGCGAAGAAGGCCCATTTCTGCACGCCGTTCGCCGGGTCAATCGCGTACACCCCACCCGTCAACCGCAACCCCTGCGTCAACACCGCCGACGCAAAAATGGTATCTCCCTCGACCCACGGCGCCGCAACGAAGCCCCCCCGTTGCGGCGCTTCGTAGGTCCAGATGATTCTCGGTGGTGCTGTCGTTAGAGGTGGTCCAATGCGATCGTAAATTGTCGCGTTGCGAAAACCGAGGTAGACCGCCGCAATCACAACAACGACGAGGACGATTCCCGCAATCCGTTTCATCTCACTCCTTCAGGTCGTCTTCGCCGAAGAGGGTGAAGCCTTGCAATTGCAGGGTGTGGGCGGCGTGTTCGATGTCATCGACGTGCATGGCCAACGCGGTGTTGCCCATCGGACCCACGCCGATGAGCAGCGGGTAAGTGTAGTGAATGTTGATCTCGCCGCTGAGCAGCGCCTTCGTGATCGTCAGGAGCGGTTGGTTGTTGTCCGGCAGTTTGACGACGAGCAAATCGCTTTCGGTGAACGGGAACTTGCCCGCCGTCAGCAGTTCGTACCCGCGCTCATAATAGCTGGGCACGATGCGGATGATGGCACAATCGGCGGTCTCGATGACCGTCAGCGACGCGATCGGCACCTCGGAGCTTTCAAACCGCCGGACCAAGTCCAGCATCGCCCCCATGCGGTTGGCCAAGAACACGTTAAACTGCCGCACCGACGGCCAATCCCGACCGCGTGCCGTAGCGAAATCAATCTCCGCCTCATCCCCGAAACTCATACGAAGCCCCCTCAAGTCCAGCAAAGCCCCGAGTTTACCGCGAAGCGCGTGCGGTAGCAACAGCGATGTGGAATATGGGGGCTGGGAGAGGCCGAATCATCATAACCCGTCGTTGCTTACACTCGCCACTCGGGCGGGTGGCTAGGTTGCCACGATTCCAGATTGATCTTTAACACTTCCAAAAGTCAAGTTTCTTGTCCCTTTCACAGATTATTCATACCCATCTTACCCAATGCGGGTATCCTGCCGTCACGTCGCAACACTTAAAGTTACGCATGTCACTGGAAAATCCGCCGGTTTCTAACACGTAATTTACTGCGACGAGGAGGAATTTGATGAAACTCCAACGATTGGCTCGGGCGACAGCGCTAATTACCTGTTCGTTTTTGTGG
>JAYSXU010000017.1:0-6558 GCA_043716965.1 Fimbriiglobus sp. | reverse complement strand
GGAGTCCAACGGCACTGGTCCCGGCGGCACGCCGGCATCGGTTGCGGGCGCGGGGAACGGGCAAGGGCCTGGCGGCGGCGAGTTTTACGCGGGGGATTTCTTGGTTCCCGGCATCAATACCGTCAACCAGGATCACCAGGAAGTTTCAGTCGGCGGGGTGCTTCAACTTCCGGGCTATGCTGATGCCGCAGTCACGTCCTTCGACCCAGCACAACTTTCGCAGCGGTACAACGCGGGTGGCGTTCGATGGTATCGCAACTACGCAACTGCTACGGACAACCAAGCCGGGAACGCGGTTCGGGGGTATGAACTTTATCGGTCGGCGGTCAACTTCGGCGTTGCAGCAGACACCTTCGCCAAAGCCAACGGGATCGGCGATCTGATCGCCGTGACGCCGTCCCCGATTGAAATCGGCAATCGAATTTGGGCCGACTTGAACCGCGATGGTCGGCAAGATCCGAATGAACCCGGCTTAGGCGGCGTCCAAGTTGTGTTGTTCAAAGATAGCAACGCGATTGCGACGACCACCACGGACGCCAACGGGAATTACTTCTTCACGTCAATGGTCGATCCTGGTGCGGCGAATCGCGTACCGGGCAAAGAATACGGCGTGGCGAACTTGTTGCCGAACATGGCTTATGAAGTCCGGATTCCGCTGAGTCAAACCGCACTCGCCGCACTCAGCCTGACGACCAGCAACATCACCGGCAACACCGAAGACCAACGCGACAGTGACGCCACCGCTGTCGGTGGCTTCGGTGTCATCCCGTTGACAACCGGGCCAAATGGCACAGTGAACCACACCTTCGACGCCGGGTTCCAGTACCAACTGGAAGTGGGCGACTTCGTCTGGAACGACAAAAACAATGATGGCATCTGGCAATCGGGTGAACAAGGACTTACGGGGGTCTCGGTTCAGCTTCTTGATAGCGCGACCAACGCTATCTTGGCGGCCACCACGACGAACGCCTCCGGTGGGTATTTGTTCAAGGGCTTGAACCCTGGCAACTACCGCGTGCGAATTCCGCTGGCTGCCGCAACGAACCCTGGGTTACAAGGTTACCTGTCCAGCACGGGGACGAACGGTTCGACCACGGGCGTTTACGAACCGGCCAATCAGGTTCCGGTTCAACAACCCAACAACCAAGACAGTGGGGTCACCCAACCGGATGGGTTCGTCCTGGGTCCAGTTGTTGCCGCAACAGTCGGCGGCGCCCCGCTTGGGGAAACCACGACACTGAACGGCGACCTGGGTTTCCCAGATAGCGCGACCAACGACCCGCACAGTTATCGCAACCAAGACTTCGGGTTCTTCCAACCCGTTAGCATCGGCGATACCGTGTGGGTGGACCGGAACAACAACGGTACCCGTGACACAGGTGAACCGGGTTTGGCCGGTGTGACCGTCGTGTTAATGGAAGTGACGGGAACCTCTGCGACGACCGTGGGCACCACTGTCACGAACGGCAACGGCGGGTTCCTGTTCACGAACCTCGCGGCAGGAACTTATCAAGTCAAACTAGTCCGAGATGCGGCTCTCAACGGTTACAAGTCGAGTACCGGATCGCTGTCCAATGTCGGGCCGTTTGAACCGTCCCTCGCGGACAAGCCGAACGACCAAGACCACGGAACGGAAGCCGTCGGGTTCATTACTGGCCCGATCCTTTCGGCCACGGTCGGCGGCGCCATTGCGGTCGATCCGGCCACGATTCCTGCCGGACTCCCCGCCGACCCTGCTGGCGTCACGAGTCGGTATCGCACGCAAGATTTTGGCGTCTTCCAACCCTTGCAACTTGGGGACACCGTCTGGGACGACGCCAACAACAACGGCATCAAAGACCCGACTGAAAACGGCATCGGCGGGATTGTTGTTGAACTTCTGGATGCCGCCGGTAACCCGATCACGGATTCGACGAACGTCTCAATCCAGACGACAACTATCGCAAACGGAACCTACCTGTTCTCGAACTTGATCCCTGGTCAGTACCGCATTCGCATCACCGCTCCGGTTGGCTACATGAGCAGTAGCGGAACGAACGGCAGCATGACCGGGCCGTTTGAACCCGGATTGGCCGGGAGCGACCTCACTAACAACGCCGACCACGGCACCCAGGTCGCGGGTACGCAGAAAATCACCTCAACCGCTGTGACGCTGGTTGATGCTAGCTCGGCCACGAACCCGAACCCGGACCTGTCTTCGGACGGAATCGCGGGGCGTGCCAACTTGCGACAAGACTTCGGGATCTACCGCAAAGTCTCCGTTGGGGATTTTGTTTGGAACGACATTAATAACGACGGCATCTTCAACAACGCCGAACCGGCGATTGCGGGCGTCACGGTCCGGTTGCTCGACGGGGCAGGGAACCCCGTCCTCGGCGCGGGTGGCGTGGCGATCACGACGACAACCGCTGCCGACGGCGGCTACTTGTTCACGAACTTGACGCCGGGTCGCTACCAAATTGAAGTCGTGGTCCCGACCGGGTTCAAATCCAGCACGGGGACAAACGGTTCGACAACAGGTCCGTTCGAGCCGGTGTTGACCCCCGCCGATCCCGCCAACAACCGCGACCACGGCACGACTCTAACAGGCGGTTTGGTCGTGCGCGGGCCAGTTCTGAACTTGCAAGTCGGCTTAGCCCCACTCGATGATACGGACGGCCCTACGTCCGCCACCGTGCTCGATGCCGGTGTTCCGAACGAGAGTAGTTACCGCAACCAAGACTTCGGTTTTTACAAACCGCTCGCCGTCGGGGATTTGGTCTGGCGCGACGACAACAACAACGGCATCCGGGATGTCGGCGAACCGGGCATTAGCGGCGTGAGTGTGATGCTGTTGGACAGCGCCGGGAACACGGTTGCGATGACAACAACGGCGACCGACGGCACGTACCGCTTCAACGACCTCGCCCCTGGTGTTTACTGTGTCAAGGTCACCGCACCAACGGGGCTGGTGAGTTCGACAGGGGGTACAGGAAGTCCGTTTGAACCGGCCCCACAGAACACGACCGATAGCATTGACAAGGGTACGACACAGCCGAACGGCACGATCAAAGCCGGGATATTTACGCTTGGAATTCCAGGGTCCGCACTGAACCCGAGCGAGAACGGCACCGCCAACTTGACGCAAGACTTCGGGCTGTACTCGCCCCTGGCGGTGGGCGATACGGTGTGGTTGGACACCAACAACAACGGCCTACGGGATGCCGGTGAAGCCGGTGTTCCGAACGTCGTGGTGCGGTTGATTGATGGCAACGGAGTGGTACTTGCCACGACGACAACCAATGCCAGCGGACTGTATCGCTTCAGTAATTTGACGGCCGGCACGTACTCCGTCGAAATTACACCGCCCGCCGGGTTGACCAGTTCGACCGGCGGCGCTGGGAGTCCGTTTGAACCCGCTGCACAGTCGATCCTCGAAGACCACGACAAGGGTACTGGGCAACCCAACGGCACGATTCGTACCATGTCCTTCGTGCTGACTCCGACTGGCAACCCTAGCGAGAACGGCACCGCCAATCTCACCCAAGACTTCGGCCTGATCTCACCGCCACCCCCGCCGCCTCCACCCCCACCGCCGCCCCCACCACCTCCTCCTCCGCCCCCTCCACCACCAGCAGGAGTGGCCCAGGTCTCCGGTTTCGTCTACGTTGATGCGAACCTCAACGGGGTCCGTGATGCCGGTGAGAAGCCGATACCGGGCACGCGGATTTACCTGAACGGCACCGACGACAACGGGAACACCGTCAGCAAGTCCGTGTTGACGGATACCAACGGGTTCTACCAGTTCATTCGCCTCGTGCCTGGCAACTATACCATCCGCGAACAGCAACCGGACGGCACCTTCTACGACGGCCTTGATGCAGCCGGGACCGTTCGCGGCACCGTCGTGGGGACAACGGGTAACGACATCCTTCGCGCGATTCGGCTGAACGCGAACGATGACGGGATCAACTACAACTTTGGCGAAATCCCGAACGCAGCGACCTTCGGTTACGTCTGGGTGGACACGAATCGCAACGGTATCTTCGAGGCGGGTGAAGCTCCGATTCCAGGAGTTGCGGTCACTATCAGCGGGACCGCCTTTGCCGGAACTGCCTTCGCCCGACCACTGACCGCTGCCGATGTCCCTGGTGGCCTGACAGTTCTAACCAACAGCCAAGGCCGGTACGACTTCCCAAGCCTGCCGTATGGCACGTACTCACTGAGCGAGACGCAACCGACGGACTACGACGACTGGCAAGAGCAAGACGGTGACCCGAACGGGCCACGCCCGACGATCACGAACGATGTCTTCTCCGGTCTCGTGCTGAATGCGTCCGCACCGATTCGCGGGCCGTTTAACTTCGGTGAAGTGATCTCCGGGTCGAGTCGTCCTCCTGGCGGATCGCCGCAAACCCCGGTCGAACCGTCCAAGCGTGACTTCTTAAGCTCCTCGGCGAACAGCCTCGCCGTGGCAACGCCGGGTGCTGTGAACGTCCCGATCACCCCACCCACGCCGGGTGTCGTTTCCGCCGTGGCAAACTTGGGGCTACAACCAAGCTTCGTGGCCTCGGGGCTTGATCCTACGAAGACCTCGTTCCTGGTAACGGGTGCGGGTGCGGGTAGTGCGCCGCTGGTGCGGGTATTCGACTACGCCTCGGGTCTGGAGAAGTTCCGCTTCCTCGCTTACGAGCAAGGCTACACCGGCGGCGTTCGCACCGCCTCCGGGGACATTAACGGCGACGGCGTCCCGGACATCATCACCGCCACAGGTGTTGGTGGCGGCCCGCGTGTTCGTGCCTTCAGTGGCGTAGATGGCTCGGTGTTGATGGACTTCTTTGCTATGGAAACCACCTACACGGGTGGGCTTTCCCTGGCGGTTGGTGATGTAGACAACGACGGCGCGGCGGACATCATCATCGGCACGGACCAAGGTGGCGCTCCGCGTGTGAAAGTCATCAGTGGCAAGACTGGCGCGACGATCTCCGACTTCTTCGCGTTCGATTCCAACCAACGGGGCGGTGTGCGGGTTGCGGCAGCGGACTTCAACAACGACGGTCGCGCCGACATCGTCGCGGCCAGCGGCGCGGGTGTGCCGACTCGGGTGCGAGTCTTCGACTCGGCGACGGCCCAAGCGATCCAAGATTTCTCACCATATGGTGCGACCTTCACCGGCGGTGCGTATGTCGCCGCAGTGGATTTCAACGGCGATGGCGTCCCGGACATCATCACAGGTGCAGGCGAAGGTGGCGGCCCACACGTTCAAGTTTTCAGCGGCCTGAACAACACGGTTCTGGCCAGTTACTTCGCTTACGAATCGACGTTCACCGGCGGCGTTCGGGTGGCGAGCCTCGAAGTGACTGGCGACAACCGCACCGAAATCGTTACGGCAGCCGGTGCGGGCGGCGGGGCGCGGGTGACGATTTTCTCCGGGCCGGCCATCAACACGATCGACGACTTCTTCGCGTTCGATGCGACCGTCACGGGGGGCACGTTTGTCGGCGCCGGGACCGCAACCCGGAAGGTTCTCGCTTCGACAGGATTGCCGACCGCAGCCGGAAACCTGAGCAAACCGGGCAGCTTGCCGACGCTGTCGTAGCGCCACGACGCGACGGGGATTGACACCACATCGAACGGCCAACCACTTACGGTTGGCCGTTCTTCTTTTTGCAGGGTGGTTGCAGTGCGGCACCAACACGCCTAAAATTCGACGCAGTGTTCCTGTCATTTTTCGCGTACCCCAGCCTCGGAGTTTTTCGATGTTGCCTTCCGTCTCCCGTCGGGACTTTCTAGCTGGCGCGGTCACTAGCGCCGCGTTGCTTACAGCCAGCCGCCAGTTGATCGCGGCTAAAGCGAAAGACCCGCTCTTCAAAATCTCCCTAGCGCAGTGGTCGTTACACAAGGCGTTCGGTCGCCGGGGGAACGCCACACTCGACCCGCTGAACTTCGCCACGATCGCGCACACAGAATATGGCATCGACGCGGTGGAGTACGTCAACCAGTTCTACGCGGCCAAGAAGAAGGACGAAAGCTATTTGAAGGATCTCAAAAAAGTGGCCGACGACAGCGGCGTGCGGAGCGTCCTGATTATGTGTGACAACGAAGGGGCACTTGGCGATGCTGATGAGGCGAAACGCAAAATCGCTGTCGAGAACCACTACCGTTGGGCGGAATGGGCCAAGTACCTCGGCTGCCACTCGATCCGCGTCAACGCCTACAGCGTTGGCACCTACGACGAGCAAGTCAGTCGCGCCGCCGACGGCCTGCACAAACTGACCGAGTTCGCTTGCAAGATGGACATCAACGTCATCGTGGAAAACCACGGCGGGCTGTCCTCGAACGGCGAATGGCTGACGGCGGTCATGAAGAAAGTCGATCACAAGTGCTGCGGCACGTTGCCCGACTTCGGCAACTTCAGCCTGGGTAACGGTAAGGAGTACGACCGCTATAAGGGCGTCGATGAGATGATGCCGTATGCCAAGGGCGTTTCCGCCAAAACCTACGACTTCGACGACAAGGGCAACGAGACGAAGATCGACTACCGCAAGATGCTCGACATCGTTTTGAAGAAGCATAAGT
>JAYSXU010000160.1:0-5670 GCA_043716965.1 Fimbriiglobus sp. | reverse complement strand
TCGCCCCGCCGTCCACGGACCGTTGGAAAAGTCCGCCGGTGTTCACGTCGTAGGTCGATTGATTGGCGACCCGATAAACGCGCTGCGGGTTGATCTGGCTGAAAATGACGTTGCCACCCGACCCGCGCGTTCCACCCCCGGAGAGCGGCTTCCAACTGTACAAGTCCTTGTAGCTTTGCGCTTCACCTGGGGCGGTACCGTTCGGCAAGAACGGCCCGTTGTCCTGGAAGATGGCGCTGCCGTTCAGGTAGGTTCCGCCTATGACGCGGTTGTCGTCGCGCGGCGCCAGCCCGCTCGAAAAGAACTGCTCCACGTTCAACGCGGACGGGCCGTTCGCCCCGTTCAAGTTGACCAGGACGAGATTGTTCGTGAGGTAGTTGGCGACCGTCGTTGCGGTCGGGTCCGCGCTCGGGGTTTGAAGACGGTAGACGCCGGACTCGGTCGCAACGAGTAAGCGACCGGGGTTAATCGGGCGTTGGTTCACGTCCTTCGCGCCGGTGTTGTCGAACCGCATGTCGCGGATGACTTGGTAGCCTTCCCCTTGGACGGACGGGATCGCCAAGTTCACCCACACCGGCGGGTTCGCCACCGCGTTGTCGGGGTCGTAATCGGCGTTCGTCAAAACTTGAATCGACCCGCGTCCCCGCCCCCCGACAAAGATCCGGTTCGGGTCGGTCGGGTCCGCCAACAGGAGCAAGTTGTAAATGTCTTTCGCGGTCGAAATTCCCGCCGCAGTCGATCCCACCGCGCCGGGGAACGGGTCGAGACGGCGGAAGTTAATGCCCGAGTCGTCCGACCGGAAAAGCTGGTCGGCCGCCCCTTGAGCGGAGAGGACAAAAATTCGGCTCGGTTGCGTCGGCGTCCCGAGGCCGAAGGCGAGGCGGATCGAGTTCAGGGTGTTACCCGGAACGAGGGTGCTAGTCCCCCCCAGAGCGATCGAGTAATTGATCGCGTTCGGGTTCGGTTGCGCGCCCATGCCGGTCGTGTTCAAGAAGTTCGCGGAGCGGTAGACGCCGGAGACGACCCCGCGTCCGCCGACGGCCACGTAAGCCACGGCGGGGTTGGTCGGGTCCAGCATGAAGTCGGTGACGGGCGCGGTGAGCGGGCTGCCGGTGATGTTGGTCGTGACGTCTTCCCACGTCACGCCCGCGTCCAGCGAGCGGTAGACGCCGCTCGAAAATGCCGAGCCGTAGGTCGAGAACCCGCCGCGGTTGAACACCGCGAAGATGATGTTGCTGTCCGTCGGGTGGAAGACGAACTTGGTGAACCCGCCGCCGTCAAACTCGTTCCCCGGCCCCTTGTTCAAGAGCCACGTCGTCCCGCCGTCGGTGCTCCGCAGGATGCCGTGACCGGCGAAGCTGTTGCCTTGCTGGAAGCTCGCCGGCGCGACGATAAATTGCTCCCCGAACGACTCCCCGGTCCCGGCCAAGACGAGGTTCTTGTTGAACGGCGAGACCCCGACGGTCCCGACGTTCAGCGTGCGGTTCTGTTCGACGCCGCCCCACGCGCTGGAGGGCAGATTGTCCGTCAGGAATTTCCAGGTCTGGCCGCCGTCTGTCGTCTTGGCCACGCCGCCGCCGGGTGACCCGACGTAGTAGGTGTTCCAGTCCGCGAAGGTCGGGTCGGCGGGGTCGGTCGGCCCCGCATAGGTCGGGTTCGACACGTCGAAGGGGATCGGCGTGCTCGCAATGCTCGAGATGCGACCCGCCGTGGTGATCGTCGGGTTGGCCGGCGAAACCCCTTCGATCACGCCCGGCCCGA
Organism: Fimbriiglobus sp.; assembly: GCA_043716965.1. Taxonomy (GTDB): domain Bacteria; phylum Planctomycetota; class Planctomycetia; order Gemmatales; family Gemmataceae; genus Fimbriiglobus. The sequence continues at coordinate 3,909 of JAYSXU010000160.1, read as the reverse complement.
TGGGCTTAAACCCGGTCCCGGACAGTTGAATACTGCTCGACGGGACGGTCCGGTCCTCAAGCTGCTCGACACGTAACGCCGACCGTGCCGGTGCTGCGGACGATAACCGTGTCCAGGATCGGGATCGCAGCAAGGGAGTGAGGCTGTCCATCAGAGGAACCACCCTTAAGAGAAAAACGGGTATGAAATCCTAACGGGAAGGGGAAATCCCCTTCATCAGGCAGGTGAGATTACAGATTGCCCGCCCAACGGTTGCGTGGTCGGCCTTCATTCAGACGAGGCCGTACCCGCAATAGTTGTGCAAATCCTCTGCCGCCCTCACTTCACACTGACCAACCCGTCCGTAAACGTGTCGAGAGTTTAGAGATAGCTTAAAAGACGAACGGCACCCTGTCAGGCTAACTACCCGCACGGAAGTGATCTAAGTCGAAGTCCGAAATGCATTTATTGCTGTGCTGCGAAAAGCCCGTGCCATCCGTTCGACGGGTTCAAGTTGGGCAAACGAGTTAATCCGTGCGGCCTGTCTTGATGACGTGTCAAAGTCACGGGAAAATTCAAAACGACTCAAGTCACCAGCCGTCGCGCTTCGGTGACCCACGCGAGCGCAAGATGTGGGTTGGGCACGAGTTCCAGTGCTTGGGCGATTGTTACGACCTTGACCCCTTTGTACTTCACGATGATGCTCTTAGCACGCAGTTCGACGCTTTGGATGTCTCGCCACGCAATCACGGTTTTGTCATTCTTCAAGCCTTTTTCGGTTATGGTCCAGATGCCGAACACGAGCGGTTCACCGGCCTGTCTGGCGGCTAAAAAGCGTGGCCACAGAATACGAAACGTCGCCCGTTGAATCCGCTCGGTTAATTCGGGATATTCCGCAAGTGCCGGTGTGAATTTCGCCTGAACCCCGTCGGCCCGGCGGACGTGAATGGCCGCCTGGCTGATTTGAAACACGGGCGAATCGACGACGACCCAACAATCGCGGATTTGCCCCTCGTCATCGCGCTGCACGACAACCGCGCCTTGCTCCGTTTTCAACTTGATCTCGTCGATTTCGTCCCAGGGGTACGATTCGATTTCGCTACGCTGCAACCGCATGATGCCGTTCGGGTAGAACAGCACCCGCAGCCCACGGGTGTTGTAAAGGTGCCGCAGAATCGAAAATCCCGTCAGCGGCGGTGCGAACAAGACCAGAAACGAGATATGATCGAGTCCCCACAAACCCTGGTCCCACGCCACGATATTCGCAACGACCCCGTAGGCCAGTAGCAACAGTCCCAAGCCGAACTTCGCCCAAAAACGCTTCGGGCTAACGCTAAACAGCGCGTCCGGTTCGCCAAGTTCTTCCCGACACCGTTCGAGCGGACTAAGGGTTTCGATCACCGAACGGTTCCTGAAACAAGTGGGAGTCCCGATGCAATCTTTAGTAGTGAAGAGTGGAAAGGGGTCAGTGGATAGGAAGAGAATCTTGCCTCGGTCTTGCAATCCACTGACCCCTTTCCACTCTCCACGACTCATACCATAATAGGGGATCGTGGTTAGGAATAGAATCTTGCCTCGGTCTTCCTATCCACTCACCACTATCCACTATCCACTACTGGAGCTTTGATGTTGATTGTGATGCGGTCCGACGCGACGCCGGGTCAGATTGATCGGGTTGTGAGTGTGATTCAATCGCAGGGGCTGACCGCCCACCCGTTGCCGGGTGCCACCCGCACCGCGATCGGCATGACGGGGAACACCGGCGCCGTGGATAAATCGCTGTTTGAGGTATTGCCCGGCGTGGAAGAAGCGATCCGTGTGACCAAACCGTACAAGCTCGCCAGCCGCGAAATGCACCGCGACGACACCGTCATTGCGATGAAGCAAGGCACCGTCGGGCCGAAGACGTTCACAGTGATTGCCGGGCCGTGTTCCGTCGAGAACGAAACGCTCATCATCAACATGGCCGAACACCTGATGAGCCGGGGCGTGAAGTTCCTGCGTGCCGGGGCGTTCAAGCCGCGCACCAGCCCGTATGCCTTTCAGGGCATGGGGCTGGAAGGACTGAAGATTCTCAAAAAGGCCCGCGACAAGACCGGCATCGGCATCGTGACGGAACTGATGGACACCGAGTACGCGGAGGCGGTCGAGGAAGCGTCCGACATCATCCAAATCGGCACGCGCAACATGCAGAACTTCAGCCTGTTGAAGCGGGTCGGGAAGACCCGCAAGCCGGTGCTGCTCAAGCGCGGGATGAGTGCGACGCTGGAAGAATGGCTGATGGCCGCCGAGTACATCATGGCCGGGGGCAACTACCAGGTGATCCTGTGCGAACGCGGCGTGCGCACCTTCTCCGACCACAGCCGCAACACGCTCGATTTGTCCGTGATCCCGCCCGCAAAAGCGCTGTCGCACCTGCCCGTCTTCGTGGACCCCAGCCACGGCACCGGCAAGCGCGTCTACGTCCCCGCCATGAGCCTCGCCGCTCTCGCGTCCGGCGCCGACGGCATCATCGTCGAAGCCCACCCCGAACCCGACAAGGCCCTCTCCGACGGCGCCCAATCCCTCGACTACGCCGGGTTGGATTTAGTGCTGGCGCAACTCAAACAAATGGCCCCGATCTTGGGGCGCGAGGTGAAGTAGAGTGGCCATGTTCGACGGACTTAACACGAAGTCGAACGCCGGCTATAATGCTGGCACGTCAGAGGTCACGAAGGAGGGGGATTCGCACATGGCAAACATCACGACACCTGAAGTTGTCCCGATCACGACAAACCTCAATGGTTGTCACTTCCCGTTGTTAGAGCAAACTAATGGGAGCGAGACCCACCCTGTCGGTGAAAACGGCGTCTCTGCAGACCACGCGAGGCATAAGAGTTCGGAAGACATCACCAGCGAAGAAGAAGAGCTACAGGACGAAGACGAGTTACCGCCCGTTGTTCAGTTCCCAATTATTGGAACTGTGCGGACCCGGTTCGTAGAAATCGGTCGGCTACAACCCCTTCCGTTCCCCGAATCGGACGATTAATGCCAATGGAAAGCCCTCCTGCGGAATCCTTCTGGATTCAAGTCGAAGGCGAAAAGCTGGCCAATGAGTACGATGCACTCGACGAGATCGGGAGGAGAATACGTAAGTTGTGCAATGTTTTATGAGCGAAGCGAATTGAAGGACACAATTTCGATGGACGATCCAAAACGAATACTTTTCACTCGCCTTCTCACACAGATTCGATCGGAATTCGATCACTTGCGATGGCAAGCTAGGCCCATACAAGCACAGCTTGTTCATAAAGCAACGAATGCAGAAGCAGAAGGGGTGCGAGGCACTCCCATGATGGATCATGCAATAGTATCAATGCAAGGAGCAGGCCATCGTGAATTTTATCAACGAGTTGACAAAAATGGACACGCAATTTTCCGTGACGATCCAATTTTGGACGCTACTGGCAAGCCTTTTACAAACTCGGCTGGAGAGGCTTTTGATATTGTGATGCCTGCCCATAGAACTGTTGTTTTCAGTGGGAGAGCTGAGGATTTTCAGCTTTTGGTAGGCATAGCAAAACGTGCAGGACGACTAACCACTAACTTGGTGACTCTCCAGATAATTCAGGGGCTTGCAAAATGGGAATTCAGTACAGAATCCGATCAATGGTGGGCACTTCTTTTTGAAATAGCGTGGGCACAACATCACCCACTTCTTTTCGCTGAAAGAAGGTTGTGGTTGCCTGACAACTCCAATATTTCCGTCCCATACGATCTGCAGCAAGTTAATAACTTGGCTAATTTCGGACATGGTCCATTGAGTAGTATTCCCCAAAATTGGATGAAGCGGTTGCCTGAAGCATGGGTTAGTCAACTCGACAACGTAGTTACTGCATCTATTGACGTGATAGATTACTTACTAAGCGAGCTGACGACTGCGGATCAACC
>JAYSXU010000159.1:0-5671 GCA_043716965.1 Fimbriiglobus sp. | reverse complement strand
GCCCAACCCGCCGCTCACGAAACGGTGTGTAACAAGTGAAGAAGCGTAGCGCGGGAGAAGGGTTGGGCCACTCCCTAACGGTCGTGGCTCGGATGGATGGGTCGGCGATACGAAAAAATCGAGAGCAACACCCACAGGGGTTACGCAGTCATGCCGAAATCTAAAACCGAACACGAAAACACGAAAGTCCGAAATCACGAAAAAATCCATAAGTATCGGGGGTTTATTTCGTGATTTCGGACTTTCGTGTTTCTCTGCGTTTTTGCTTGGAATCGTCAACCCTACGGCAAACCCAGTTGCACTGCGTAAGTCCTAACCCAGTCAAAAACCGCACTGTCCAAACTGCGGTGAGTGGGTGAGCGGGGGTGTTTGATGTTGAGTGGTGTGCGAATGGGTTCGGTCAATTGGTCACGATCAGATGTAGCGTTTTATTCGGCTATTTCACACTTCAAACTCGCTGCGTGGCAAGCCGGATTGGCGGATGATCGACCGCAGTGTCCCGATCCGCAATTCGTTGTGGTCGGGAACTGGAACCGTTGTGGTCCCATCGTTCGTCACCCGCTGCATAACCGTGTGACTGCCACGCTGCCGGACACGTGTGAATCCGTGACGTTCCAAGATCGCGCACGCTTCTTGGCCGGACATCACCCGGAGTTTACCCACAGGTCACCTCAACCTGGGTAATGAACACTTCATCACCCAAGCGATCCTGGATTTCCGCAGGGGAAGCACATTCAAAAAACAACTCCAGCGCCTCGCGGAGGTTGTCGCGGGCTGCCTCGATCGTATCGCCTTGACTGGCGACATCGACTTCGGGGCACAGTGCGACGAACCCGTTCCCTTCACGGTGGATCACTGCCGTCAGTCGTTTGCCCATTTCCACTCCGAAGAATTTTCCGCTGGCGTTCAACACTGCATATTGTAGCGGTTGCCCGGCTGATCTGTCAGATTCATGCATCTCCAACACCCACAGCACTTCAATCAAAAACCGCTCTGTCCAAACTGGGTTGGGGTGGGTATTGGGGGAACATGTGCTGTTGGGTGGGTTGGGAATAGGCTGACTGTTGGCGAATCCCGTCTGTGATTTTGAGGTCTCCTGATGTCCGTTGATTTACTGCCTGCGGATCGTCTGCCGCCACAAAGTCGGGAAGCCGAAAAGGGCGTCATCGGGAGCGTATTGCGGGACAATCAGGTGTTGTCGGACTTGTTGCAGATCATTCGGCCCGACAACTTCTACTTCGACGCGCACCAAAAGATTTTCCAGATCGTCATCGACTTGTACAACGACGGCAAGCCGGTCGATTTGGTCATTTTGCACGAAGCGTTGAAGGCGAAGAAGCAGCTTGAAGACGTAGGCGGTGTGGCGTACCTCGCGGAGTTGTGGGACGCCGCGCCGACGGCGGCGAACGCTGAGTATTACGCCCGGATTGTCCGCGATAAAGCGTTGGTACGGAACCTGATTCACACCAGCACGGAATTGCTGCGGGACGCTTACGACGGCGTTACGTCCGCCGACGAACTGCTGGGCCAAGCCGAACGCAAGATTTTGGACATCGCCGAGAAGGGCACCACGGGGGAGACGTTTACGCTGGAACGGACCCTGATCGACACCTTCAACCGCATCGACGAACGCGCCGGGAAGGCCCACCTCAGCGTGACCGGGTTGGGGACGGGGTACGTCGATTTGGACAACATGACCGCCGGGTTGCACAACAACGAACTCGTGATTATTGCCGCCCGTCCGTCGGTCGGGAAAACCGCGTTTGCGCTCAACGTCGTCCGCCACGTCATTCTGGAAGACCGCCAGCCGGTGTTCTTCGTCAGCTTGGAAATGTCGCGGTTGGAGTTGGCGGAACGACTGTTGTGTTGCCAAGGCCGCGTCGATAGCCACCGGCTACGCAAGGGGACTCTCGACAGCAACGAGATTCAGAAACTGATGGCAGCCGGGGACACGCTACGTGGCAACGCCCACGCCGGTTTCGTGAAGCTGTTCATTGATGATTCGCCCGCCCAGTCGATGTTACGCATCTCGGCCAATGCCCGGCGGCTCAAGTTGCGGCACGACATCCGACTGGTCGTGATTGATTACTTGCAACTCATCGAACCGGAAAACCGCCGTGACCCCCGGCAAGAGCAGGTGGCCCAGATTAGCAGACGGTTGAAGTTCTTGGCGAAGGAATTGCAACTGCCGGTGATCGCGCTCGCCCAAGTCAACCGCGCCTCCGAAGATCGCCAAGATCACAAACCCCGCCTGTCCGACTTGCGCGAAAGCGGTTCGATCGAGCAAGACGCCGACACCGTAATGTTGCTGCACCGCCCCGGCAAGTTCGACGGCACGCAAGAAGACAACGTCCTCGAAATCATCATCGGCAAACAACGCAACGGCCCGACCGGCGAAATCACGTTGGCGTACCTGAAGCAATACATGCGCTACGAAAACTTCGCCGCCGACAGCAACTACGGCGGAATTTGAGCCTCAAAAAACCGTATTCAACACACTGGGCAACGAGCGCCACGGAGAAGAGATAAACATGTTTTAGATTTTACTCTGTGGCTCTCTGTGACCTCTGTGGTAAAACGTTCTTGTTCGTACCCCTGGTTTACGGCCACCGATTTTGGCCTCGCAACCTCGGAATAATCCTGTTAAATTCCGTTTCGACGCAGCAGAAACGGTGTCCGACGCCAAATCGCACTGGAAACTGTCGATTGACACGCTATAATCCTAGTGACGTAACAATTGGAAGTAGACGATTGCGATTTGTACGTCCCCTTTTATCGCGCTGGGCGCGTCTCGACTTTTCCTCCCATGATGATGCAGGAAGTTGTGATTTGTAAGCGTTCTTCGAGGTTTAGTACTGCACCCGTTGGGGTTTTGGAAAGTCTGTGAGCTAACCGATTGCGTGAAAGTGTGTTTCTTCGGGTGGCAGAGTTTGCCATTCGCAAAATTTCTTGGCCTAGGACCCGAGCCGCCGGTAACAACAGTCCCGCGTCTTTTCGTTGGGGGACTTTTGCAACAAATGCCGCGGCTCGTGCTCCGACCTTTTTCGGTTCCCATTTCTTGAGGTAAGTGTTATGCCCGACGCCAAGAGCGTCGAAGGGTCGCCTCGACCCCCCGTCATCCGGAAACGTGTTATCCGGAAACCCGGCGAGACTGGTCCCCCTTCAACGACCCCTCCCGCCGCTGTGACTGCTGTCCCCGTCCAAGAGCCGGTTCCAATTCCGGCTCCGTTACCGCCACCGGAGCCAGCCCGCGTCGTCACGACACGGCAACCTGTGTCCGCACCGGCGCCCGTGCGTGTGGTCTCGCTACCGGCACCCTCAGCCGTACCAGCTCGCCCCGCTACGCCTGCGGTTCGGCCCGACGGTTCCCGGCTCGATGACCTGTACCGAATGCCGATGCCGAAACTCTTCCAATTAGCGGAAAAAGAAGGCATTCACGAACACACGGGGATGAGCCGCGCTCACCTCATCGTGGGGATCGTGCGGCGGCAAATCGAACGGACGGAAGTGGTCCGGGGGTCCGGAACGCTCGAAGTCCTGCCGGACGGCTACGGCTTCCTTCGCAGCGCCGCCCACAACTACTTGGCTAGCCCGGAAGACATTTACGTCTCCCCGAGCCAAATTCGCCGCATGAGCCTCCGAACGGGTCTCGTCGTCGAAGGGCCGATTCGCTTGCCGATCGAAAATCAGGACAACTTTGCCCTGATGCAGATCGAACTCGTGAACGGTCGTCGCCCGGACGAAAGTTCCTCGATGACGAACTTTGAAGACTTGACCGCCCTTCACCCGAACGCCCGCTTCCGCCTGGAAACGGCGCCGGATGAAATCTCGATGCGGATCGTCGATATCGTCACCCCGCTTGGCAAAGGCCAACGCGGGCTGATTGTCGCGCCGCCCCGCACCGGGAAAACGATTCTGCTCTCCAAGATCGCCAACGCGATCATGAAGAACCACCCGGAAGCTTACGTCTTCGTGCTACTCGTCGATGAGCGGCCCGAAGAAGTCACCGAAATGCAGAGCCTTGTGCAAGGTGCGAACGCCGAAGTCGTCGCCAGTACCTTTGACGAACCGCCGGAAGAACACATTCACATTGCGGAAATCGTCCTCGAAAAAGCCAAGCGGATGGTCGAGAACAAGCGGGATGTCGTCATCCTGTTGGACTCGATCACCCGACTGGCTCGGGCACACAACACCGAAGCCCCTGGTGGCGGCAAGTTGCTGACGGGCGGTCTCGACTCGAACGCCATGCAGAAGCCGAAACGCTTCTTCGGTGCGGCCCGCAACGTCGAAGAAGGCGGCAGCCTGACGATCCTCGCCACGTGCTTGATCGACACCGGCAGCCGCATGGACGACGTGATCTTTGAAGAGTTCAAGGGCACCGGCAACAGCGAACTCCACCTCGACCGCCGCCTCGTCGAAAAGCGGGTCTACCCCGCCATCGACGTGAACCGCAGCGGCACGCGGAAGGAAGACCTGTTGCTGCACCCCGAAGAACTGCAAAAGATCACCATTCTTCGCCGCGTGCTGGCCGACATGCACCCGGTCGAGGCAATGGAGCTGCTCGTCAACCGCGCGAAAAAGACCAAAAACAACGCCGAGTTCCTCATTAGCATGAACTTGGGCTAAGTCTGGATTGAGTGCAAACCTGCAAAGCCCACGGACGATCGTCCGTGGGCTTTTTTTGTTGCGGATGTGGTAAACTATCGCCACTCACATTCGATCTCCCTCGGAGACGTTGCCATGACCGCGACCCGACCGGGCGTCACCCCGTTTCGCTTCACCCGAGAGCAGTACTATCACCTCCATAACCTCGACTTCTTCGACGGCAAACGGGTCGAACGCCTTCGCGGGGAGATCATTGAAATGAGCGGCGTAAACTGGCCCCATGTGGTTGCATCCCGGAAGACAGCAATCCTGTTGGAAAAACTGTTCAGTGCTACCGCGTGGGTCAACCGATGTGAACAACCAATTCCAACGGAAGACAGCGATCCGCAACCCGATGTCATGGTCATCCCTGGCCGGTTTGAAGACTACAACGACCACCCCACGACAGCCTTGCTGATCGTCGAAGTGTCGGACTCGACGTTATTCAAAGACACCACCCTGAAAGCCGAAATCTACGCCACTGCCGGGGTGCAGGACTACTGGGTAATCGACGTGGAGAACCGGCAACTGCACGTCTTCCGCGATCCCGTTACATTGTCGCAGGAACTCGGCGCGACGGCGTATCAGTCGCACGTCACACTCGGTGATGCCGATTCGGTTTCTCCCCTGGCGCTGCCGAATCAATCCATCCGCGTTGCGGAGATGCTGGCGTGACGGTCAAGGAGTTTCACAACCTGGGCGATCGCGGCGTGTTTGAAGGGCGGCGGGCCAAGCTTATTCACGGCGTCATCGTTGAAGAAGGAATGATGTCGCCAGCCCATGCGACCGCAATTGTACTAGTGACTGAAGCGTTGCGAGCCACTTTCCGCAATGGCTGGCGTTTCTGTATTCAATTGCCACTGGTGTTCGGTCCGACGACCGATCCCGTCCCGGACGTCGCAGTTGTTCGCGGGTCTGTTCGTGGTACTTCGGTTCACCCGACCACGGCGGAGTTGGTAGTTGAAGTCGCGGATAGTTCGCTAAACTACGACACAACGGTGAAGGCGGAGTTGTACGCAACGGCAGG
>JAYSXU010000158.1:0-17063 GCA_043716965.1 Fimbriiglobus sp. | reverse complement strand
GCCGCGCCGTGCGAATCCGCCCCTCACCAGGATCGAGGCGAATCATCACCTCGCCCAGCGAAACTTGATCGAAGTGGCAGGAAGCGGCAGGCTTAATCGTCAGTGGCATGGGTTGACTTACATCGCGGGTCGGGGGAAGTACTGGCGAAACGTCTCGATCGTCTTGCGGGCGGCTGTCTCGGAATCGGGGCGGGCAAATGCTTCTGCGGAAAGATAACCTGCGTAACCCATCTCTCGCAGTGCAATCGCAATTGAGGCAAAATCCGTGTGCCCCAGGCCCGCTGCGGAACGGTTAGAATCGACGAAATGGACATGCCCGATGTCCGCCTCGGCCCGCCGGATCGCTTCCGCCACGTTCACTTCTTCAATGTTCATGTGGAACAGGTCCGCGAGGATTTTCACGCCCTTGGTCGCCAACCGATTCAGCAGTTGGCTGCTATCGTCCAAGGTGTTGAGCAAATTGGTTTCGTAGCGGTTCAGCGGTTCGATGAGCAGAAATTGCTTCTGGGATGCGGCATGTTCGCCCAGCAGATTCAACTCGTCTTCCAGGTACTTCAACGCGGATGGTCGATCGATGCCATCGATCGCGCGGCCTTGCATGGAGCCGATGATGGCCGGTGCGGAGTGCGTCGCCGCCACGTCGATCATCGCCGTGACGAAATCGCGGGCTTGTCGTCGAATCGCCGCGTCTGGCGAGGTCAACGTGAGCTTGTGCTTCACCCAACCGGCTCCGGTGCCGACTGCCGCGAGCTTCAAGTGGTGGTCGCCGAGAATTCGCGCAACCGGGGTCTGCGTGAAGTAGTCCGGCGACGGCGCGAAAATCTCGATCGCATCGAAGCCCAGTTTCTGCGCCGATGTACAAGCAGCCGGGAGGTCGTGCCAGTAGACGAACGGCCCGCCCGCTGCTTCCGGAACTAACGAAATCGCGACTGCCGAACGGATCATGAATGAAAACCTTTCACCACGGAAGACACAGAAAAACACGGAAGAAATCAAAAGCAAGGTATATTCTGCACTCGAAGAAAACGGCTTGATTCTGCTTTCCTACTTTCCGTGTTTTTTCGTGTCTTCCGTGGTTAACATTCTGTCTTAATTCACCGAAATAATGGCTTTGATGACGCCGGTTTCGGGGCGAGTGTACGACGGGAACACGTCGATCAGCTCGTCGAATGACGTGCGATGTGTGATCCACGGGTCGGTTTTAATTTGACCGCTTTCAATCAACTGAATGATCCGCGTGAAGTCCGCCGGCATCGCGTTGCGGCTGGCCAGGATCGTGCCTTCAGGGCGGTGCAAAATGGGGTGCGTGAAGGTCACTTCCTTCGTCGTGATGCCAACGTAGACCAACCGCCCGGTTGGGGCGATGTACCCGAGGGCGTTCGACATGGAGACGTTGCTGCCGGTCGCGTCGATCACCACATCGGGCAAGTCGCCGTTGTTTAGTTCACGCAAATCGCTGACCGTCTTTTCGGAGGGTTGAAGCGTCTGTGACACCCCCATGACAGTGCGGCAGAACGCCAATCGCTCCGCGTTCGTGTCGAGCATAATAGTCTTCGCGCCGGTCAGTTTGACGAATTCGAGCGTCGCTAACCCGATCGGCCCGGCCCCGATTATCAGGCAGGTTTCGTCCGCCTTCAACCCGCTGCGGTTCACCGCGTGGCAGCCGATGGCCAGCGTTTCAACCAGTGCCAGTTGGTCGTAGGACAGCGCGCGGGCCACGTGAAGCTTGCGAGCAGGCACGATAAACCGATCGCGCAACCCGCCATCGGTCATGACGCCGAGCACCTTCAGATTCACGCAACAGTTGCCGCTGCCCTTGCGACAGGCGTAGCACGTCGTGCAGTTGATGTACGGCTCCACGCTGCACCGGTCGCCGACCTTCACGTTCGTCACGTCGGACCCCACGGCCAACACCTCGATACCGAGTTCGTGGCCGGGAATTCGCGGGTAGGTGAAGAACGGCATTTTGCCGAGGTAACCGCCGATGTCCGTGCCACACACTCCCACCCGATGGACCCGGACCAGCACTTCACCCAGACCCGGTGAACGTGGCTCATCCACATCAACGATGGCGAAGCGTTCCGGAGCTTGCAGTTGAATCGCCTTCATGATGCAAACCTGAAGTTGGAAAGTGGGCGAGACGAATTTCATCTAGTTGTATGTGAACTCGAACGGTGCGGACACACCCACTGTTGTGGTACGGAATGGTGCGACTCGGGCAGAAACAGCCGGTTTTCGACCAAGTGAATTCAGTCGATTCGTGGCACTGTTCGCAATCGTGCTCGGAATGAGGCAGTGTGATTAAGTCCGTGGCATCGACTGCCCTGATCGAAACAAGTTGCCGCAAAGGTTGTTGGCACGGTTTGCCACGAACAGTCGCAGTCAGCGTTCTGGCTACAAAATATTTCCATGAGCACACACACCGAGATTTCACATGTTTCTTTGGTAAATCTTCCCGATTCGTTCGTTCGGGTTGGTTGATTCTCGATGAGCGGATCCAGGTATTGCAGAGCATGGCGCACGCTTTGCAATATCCGATCTTCAATTACCGGATACCCACATTCTCTCCACTCTTCACTGACGCAAACCATTCCGGGCTGCCTGGTTGGACTATCTACGCATCAGTCGAGATCTGAAAGGGTTGCCAGTTTGTTATGGAACCAAGCGATTTATTTCACACCCGCACTGGCAAAGTCTATTTGGTCGGAGCCGGGCCGGGTGCCTCTGATCTGATTACCGTTCGTGGCTTGCGAATTTTGCAAACGGCAACTGTCGTCCTTTACGATGCGTTGATTGCCCCAGAACTATTGGATGAGGCGTCCCCGACTGCGGTACTCGTGGCTGTCGGCAAACGCGGTTACTGCGTCGGTTCAACCAAGCAAGACCACATCAACGAACTGCTCGTTCAGTACGCCCGAGACGGGCACACGGTCTGTCGGCTCAAGGGCGGCGATCCGTTCATCTTTGGCCGTGGCGGTGAAGAAGCCGAAGTCTTGGCGAGTGCGGGTATCCCGTATGAAATCGTACCCGGCGTCACGTCCGCATTGGGGGCCTGTGCCTCCGCAAAAATCCCACTCACTCACCGTGAAGCGGGTCAATCTGTCGCCTTTGTGACCGGGCATTTCGACCCGGATTCACCCGATTGCACACTGGATTGGGATGCACTATCACGGCTGACCACAGTCGTGTTCTACATGGCCGTTCGGCACGTGGACAAAATCATCGCTCGGCTCACTAACAACGGGCTGTCGCCAACGACGCCGGCGGCGATCATTGAAGCCGCAACGACGCCGCGTGAACGCATTCTGGACGGCACGCTCGCAGACATCGTACTCCGAATGACGAATGCCGAGATTGTTGGCCCGGCCCTGTTCATCGTCGGCGAGCCGGTGCGTTACCGCGAACAGCTTCTTGGACTCGCGTCCGCCCAAATATCCGCAGTCGATTCAGACTCCTCTCTCCGTGTAGGTGACTTCCGATGATCCAACTGAACACGATTCCGGACACCCCGGTCACGCGCCAAAAGCTGGTCATCATCGGCAACGGAATGGCGGGGGCACGACTGGCCGAAGACATCATTGCAGCGGACCCGGACCACGGCTTTGACATCGTGATGTTCGGAGACGAGCCTTACGGCAACTACAACCGCATTTTGCTATCGAACGTGTTGAACGGGTCGCAAGACGCCAAGGAAATCTTCCTCAATCCGCTCGACTGGTACACCGAAAACAACGTCACGTTACACGCCGGCAAGCGGGTCACGAAGATCGACCGGGACAACAAAATCGTCTCGGCAGACGGTGTGGATGAAAGCTACGACATCCTCGTCTTTGCGACCGGGTCGCGGCCGTTCGTCCCGCCGATTCAGGGCACGACGTTGCACGGCGTGTTTCTGTTCCGGACGATCGACGATTGCCGCAACATCGCCTCCTACGCCAAGGGGAAATCCAAGGCTGTGGTGATCGGTGGCGGCCTGCTGGGACTCGAAGCCGCTAAAGGGTTGATGACGCACAACGTCGAAGTCACCGTCATCGAGATGGGGCCGTGGCTGATGGGCGTGCAGTTGGACGAGGCGGGCGGCAAAGTTCTTCAACACACGATCGAAAAACTCGGCATCAAGGTGAAGACCAGCGCCAGCACGAAAGAGTTCGTCGGGGACCGCGATGTCAAAGCGGTGCGGTTCGCGGACGGGACGGAGATTGAAACAGACATGGTCGTCGTCTCGGCGGGGATTCGCCCCAACAAGGAACTCGCCCAGGAATTCGGTATCACCTGTGATCGGGCCATTCTCGTCGATGACACGTTGCAAACCAACGACCCCAGTATCTTCAGCGTCGGCGAATGTGCCCAACACCGAGGCATGGTGTACGGCCTCGTCGCCCCGATCTGGGAGCAGACCAAAACACTCGCGGAGCGGCTGACGGGCAAGAATCCGGACGCCACATATCTAGGATCGAAGCTCGCAACCAAGCTGAAGGTGATGGGCGTCGAACTGGCCAGCATGGGCCGCATCAGCGATTTGAAGCCGACGGACGAAGTCGTGCAATTCAGCGAACCGTCGCGGCAAGTGTATTGGAAGGCAATCATCCGCGACGGCAAAGTGGCGGCGAGTTGTTTGCTCGGCGATCTCGGACCTGCCGACGAATTCGTGCGACTATTCATGACCGAAGCACCCGCCCCGGCGCGGCGGCTGGAACTGTTCTTCGGCGCTCCGACAACAACCGTGGGGGCGGAGTTTAGCCTGGCGGACATGCCCGACGATCGGCAGATTTGCGATTGCAACGGCGTCTGCAAAGGCAAGATCGTCGAAGCCATCAAAGCGGGCAAAACCACGGTACAGTCGGTCGGCAAAGCCACCCGTGCTGGGACGGGTTGCGGGTCATGCAAGAAGATGGTGAAGGGACTGATCGAAGCCGTGGCCGGGGCCGTGAAAGCCGACCCGTCGGAATCGTGGTACGTTCCCGGCGTGCCGATGGACAAGCCGACGCTTGTGATGGAAGCGAAAAAACGCGGGCTACGAAGTGTCTCCGCCGTGCTTGCCGAACTCAGCACGTCCCAGGACGAAAAGACCAAGAACGGCTTAGCGTCGATGCTCAAATCCATTTGGGGCAAAGAATACATCGACGAACGAGACGCCCGCTTCATCAACGATCGCGTCCACGCCAACATCCAGAACGACGGCACGTTCTCCGTGATCCCACGCATTTACGGCGGCGTCACGTCGGCGGACGACCTCATCAAAATCGGCCAAGTTGCGAAGAAGTACGACGTGCGCATGGTGAAGTTCACCGGCGGCCAACGGATCGACTTGCTCGGCATCACGAAAGAGAACCTGCCGCTCGTCTGGCGTGATCTCGGGATGCCGTCCGGCCATGCGTACACCAAGGCGTTCCGCACCTGCAAGACCTGTGTCGGCACCGAATTCTGTCGCTACGGGACAAACGATTCGACCGGCCTTGGCATCGCCATCGAGAAGATGTTCCAGGGCTGGGAGTTCCCGGCGAAGGTCAAGATGGCGGTCAGCGGTTGCCCGCGAAACTGCTCGGAATCGACTGTCAAAGATGTCGGCATCATCGCCACCGAAGGCGGCGAGTGGGAAATTTCTGCAGGCGGCGCGGCCGGTGCCAGCGTTCGCAAAACTGACATCCTCTGCCGCGTCAAAACCCGTGAAGAAGCCCTGCAAGTGATCGCCCGCTTCCTGGTCTACTACCGCGACAACGCCAAGTGGATCGAACGCACCTACGACTTCGTCCCCCGCATCGGCATCGAAAAGCTCCGAGAAATCCTGGTCGAAGACTCACTCGGCATTTGTGCCCAACTGGACGTGGAGGCGCAGAAGACGATCGACGCCTACGTCGATCCGTGGCTCGAACGTGACAACCCCGTCTACGCCGGGCAGTTTGAAGACACACGGACCGTGGCGTTACCGATGGTGAGTTCTTGAACGCGGTTCATTCGCTCGTCGTGATAATTGCTTGCCATCAGGAAATCCATGACCACTACCCTGACTCGGGTTCAGCTTTGTGTGCTTGACGACCTGCCGGAAGGTCTCGGGCGGGAATTTCAAGTCGGTATACAACCGATCGCCGTGTTCCGAACGCGGGCTGGGCACGTGTTCGCCGTCGATGCCATTTGTCCACACAAGGGTGGCCACTTCGCGGACGGCATGTTGGCGGGGGATCAAGTGGTCTGCCCGTACCACACGTTCAAGTTCGATTCGACGACCGGGGAGTGCGACCAGCCCGGCGTGTGTGCGATCAAAACCTACCCGATTGATGTTGAGAACGGCGCCGTGATTCTCACCATGACAGGTGAAAAGTAACTGTGGCCACGCTAGCCCTACCCCTGACGCTTGCCCACCAAACTGAGTACGCACTGCGGACGCACTGTCCGTATTGCGCGTACCAATGCGGTATTCTGCTGGGCGAAGGGGATGGCCAGCCGGAACGAGTGATGGGAGACCCGCACTTCCCGGTGAACAACGGCCAGCTTTGCATCAAGGGCTGGACTTGCCACACGCTGTTACGTCACCCCCAACGGGTTACCACGCCGCTCGTTCGGGACAAGCCGAGCCAACCGTTTCAAACCGCAAGTTGGGATTACGCGCTCGATTTGATCGCGGACAAGCTCACGAAGATTCGGGCCGAGTCTGGGGCGGACGCCAACGGTGTGTTTGGCTCCGGGGCGTTGACCAACGAGAAAGCTTATCTGCTTGGCAAGTTCGCTCGGATCGCGCTGAATACAGCCCAAATCGATTACAACGGCCGCTACTGCATGTCGAGCGCTGCGGCGGGACAAAACCGGGCGTTCGGCATCGACCGGGGTATGCCCTTCCCGGTCGAAGACATCGAATACGCCGAAGTGGTGTTCTTGTCCGGCTCCAACGCCGCCGACACCTTGCCGCCGATCATGCAGTGGTTCGATCGGCAAAAACAAAACGGCGGTCGGCTCATCGTCTCCGATCCCCGGCGCACGGCGACGGCCCGGAGTGCGGACCTGTTCTTGCAACTCACACCGGGAACCGATCTCGCGCTCTCCAACGGAATGTTGGCGGTGGCGATTGAAGAAGGTTTAATCGACACAGCGTTCATCGCGGAGCGGACGAACGGGTTTGAAGCCCTTCGGCAAATTGCGTTGCAATATCACCCCGCCTACGTCGAACGCTTAACCGGAATCCCGGAAGCTCAACTTCGCACCGCAACACGATGGCTAGCGACCGCGAAGTCGGCCATGATCCTGTCCGGACGCGGTGCGGAGCAGCACTCGAAGGGCGCGGACACGGTCAATTCGTTAATCAACCTCGCACTCGCGTTGGGCAAAGTCGGCAAGCCTCACTCCGGCTTTGGAACGCTGACGGGGCAAGGCAACGGTCAGGGTGGCCGCGAACACGGCCAGAAGGCGGACCAACTTCCGGGCTATCGGCTGATTGAAGTCGATGCCCACCGCGAAGCCGTTGCCAAAGTCTGGGGTGTCGATCCCAAGTCGCTGCCGCGAAAGGGCCGCAGTGCCTTCGAGCTTCTGGATTCGATCGGACCCAAGGGCATCCGCTCGTTGCTCGTGATGGGATCGAACATCGTCGTGGCATCTCCGGACATGGACCGGATTGAGACGCGGTTGCGGTCGCTCGATTTCCTTGCCGTGTTCGACGCCTTCGAGAACGAAACTACCGCCCATGCGAATGTCGTACTGCCCGTTTACCAATGGGCGGAAGAAGACGGCACGATGACCAACCTGGAAGGCCGTGTCATCCGTCGGCGTGTCGCGGCCAAAGCACCGCGCGGGGTGCGTAGTGACATTGATATTCTGCGGGAGTTGGCCACCCGAATGGGCGTGGGCGACAAGTTCCAGTTTCACAGCAGCCGCGAGGTGTTTGAGGAATTCCGTCGGGCCACGGCTGGCGGCCTCGCGGATTACAGCGGCATTACTTACGAGAGAATCGACGCCGAGAACGGGGTCTTCTGGCCCTGCCCCAGCGAAGATCACCCCGGCACCAAACGGCTGTTTGCCGAACGGTTCTACCACGCCGATGGTATGGCCAAATTCCTGGCCGTAACCCATCGTCCTGCGGGGGAAACACCGGATGCGGATTACCCGATTTACTTCACGACCGGGCGGTACCGCGAGCATTACAACTCCGGCGCCCAAACCCGGCTCGTCTCGCGGCTGACTGCCGCTAAGCCGTCCGCGAAGTTACAGATACACCCCCGATTGGCCCGGCGGTTCAACATCAATTCCGGGTCGATCGTGGTGGTCGAAAGTCGGCGCGGCAAGGCGGAGTTTATCGCCGAACTCAGTGCCGACATTCGACCGGATGTGCTGTTCGCCCCGTTTCACTGGGGCGGCAAGCAGGCCGCCAACAAACTGACGAACGCTGCCCTCGACCCAACCAGTCGAATGCCGGAGTTCAAATTTGCCGCCGTGCGGATCATCGCGGTTCGGAGTGACGTATGAAAAAACGACTCGCCATCATCGGCAACGGCATGGCTACTGGCCGGCTCCTGGACGAACTGAGTCGTCGTAATGCCGGACTGACCTACGACATCACCGTCTATGGCGAAGAACCGCACGGCTGTTACAACCGCATTCTGCTGGGTCGGGTGCTGACCGGCAGTGACACGTCCGAGATCACGCTGAAGCCGCAAGACTGGTACGCCAAAAACGACGTGACGTTTCACGCCGGGGTGCGGGTGGACGCCGTGAACACGATTGCCCGAACCCTGCTCACCAGCGACGGCGAAACGCACAACTACGACGGGGTCGTGTTCGCCACCGGGTCCGCGCCGTTCGTCCCACGTATCGAAGGCATTCGCTCCGCCGACGGCAAAGTGAAGCCGGGCGTGTTCGTGTTCCGTACCGTGGAAGATTGCACGTCGATCCGCAAGTACGCCCGCCCCGCTGCCACGGCAGTCGTGATCGGCGGCGGGTTGCTCGGACTAGAAGCTGCGAAGTCCTTGTGCGATCTCGGGCTTCACGTCACGGTCTTGCACAACACCGACACCTTAATGAACGCCCAACTCGACAAGCTCGGCGGCGAAATGTTACGCCGGGCGATCGAGAAAATGGGCATCTACGTCCGGACCGGGGTCATCACTAGCGAAGTGTTGGGCGATGCCCACGCCGAAGGCGTGAAGCTGCAATCCGGCGAACTGATCCCAGCGGACCTCGTGGTGATTTCGTGCGGCATCGTTCCCCGCACCGAAGTCGCCAAGGCTGCTAACATCCCGGTGAAACGGGCGATTCTGGTCAACGACCGGATGTCCACGGCGGTGCCGGGTGTTTACGCGGTCGGCGAATGTGCGGAACACGACGGCAAGGTGTACGGCTTGGTCGAACCGATCTGGGAACAGTGCGAAGTCCTCGCAGACGTGTTGACAGGGTCCAACCCTCGATCGCGGTATCTGGGTTCCAAAGTGTATGCCCGATTGAAGGTGGTCGGTGTCGAAGTCGCCAGCATGGGGATCACGGACGCGGAACGCGACACCGACGAAGTGATCCAAGTCATCGAAGACCGCAAAGGGATTTACCGCAAACTGATCGTGCGCGACGGCAAACTCGCCGGTGCGATGTTGGTCGGCTCGGCGGAAGCGGCACCCGTTTTGATTCAACTCTTCGACCGCGGCGAGCAACTGCCCCCGAACCGACTGGATGTGCTTGCTTCCCCCGGCGGCGGTGTCGCAACGTCCGACGATCTCGAAGTCTGCAACTGTCACCATGTTTCCGAAGACACGTTGGTCGAAGCGATTCGGGGTGGTGCTTGCACACTCCCGGATTTGTCGAGTTGCACAAAAGCGGGCACGGGTTGTGGCTCCTGTCGTGGACTACTCACAAGCTTGATTCTGAAACACGCGCCGGCCGTTCGGAACGGTGTTCACCCTTAATTCACCTGAGTTTGTTTCCCAACTTCGATTACAGAGGTCTTGCCAATGTCGCCTGTCAGCACCCCGTTGACCGATGAACCGACCGATGGCCAGCGCGCCAGAATTCTCTGGCTTTCCACCGGCTCGTTCACGTTGATGTTCGCGGTGTGGTTGATGCTCGGGATGCTCAGCATCCCGATTAAAAATGAGCTCGGGCTGACCGATGGCCAACTCTACAACCTCACGATTGCCGCAATACTGTCCGGTTCTTTGCTGCGATTCAACTTCGGTGTGTGGACTGATAAGTTCGGCGGTCGGCGGGTGTTGACCGCATTGTTACTGCTGACGGTCATCCCAACGGTCCTCGTGAGTCAGGTCGAAAATTACACACAGCTTCTCATCTGTGCGCTGATGTACGGGATCGCGGGGAACTCGTTCTCGATCGGGATTGCGTGGAACGCCGCGTGGTTCCCGAAGAACCGGCAAGGCTTGGCGCTGGGTATCTTTGGCGCGGGCAATGTCGGGGCATCAGTCACTAAATTGACCGGGCCGTTCATCATCGCGGCCGTACCGGCGGCAGGGTTGTTCGGCGGATTCTTGCCGGGTGGCTGGCGATTTATTCCGCTTGTCTACGCCGCGTTGTTGGTCGTTGCGGCGACGGCCGTTTGGTTCTTGGCCCCGAAGCAAGACCGTTGCCCGGCCAAGGGCCGCAGCTTCGGGGAAACTACGAAACCACTGTCGCAACTGCGGGTGTGGGAATACTGCCTGCATTACGTCGTTGTGTTCGGCGCTTACGTGGCGTTCTCGAACCTGTTGCCGATGTACTACTACAAAAACTACGGTGCGGAACTCGCAAGTAGCTTCGACTTGGCTCCCGAACTGATTACGAACTTCAAGACCGTCACGAACTTGAAAGGTGCCGAATACGAGTCCGCCGTTGCCGCGATACCGGGGGCCAAAGCCGACCTCGCATACCTCAACAAATGGATCGGCTTCTTCGCCGCAATTTGCTTCGTGTTCCCGGCCAGTTTGTTGCGACCCTTGGGCGGTTATTTGTCGGACAAGATCGGCGCGAAGGTCGTCATGGTCGCGGTCTTCTGGTCGATGCTGGCGTCCGGATTGGCGTTGTCGTTGCCACTCGGGTTGAACGTCTGGATGTTCACGGTCTTCTTGTTTTTACTCGGTGCCGGCATGGGTATCGGCAAGGCCAGTGTTTACAAGTTGATCCCCGATTACTTCCCGAAAGATATCGGTGCCGTGGGCGGACTCGTGGGGATGCTCGGCGCGCTCGGCGGCGTGCTAATCCCACTCGGTGTGGTGCCGTTGCAAGCGTCCACGGGGATGCCACAAATGCTCTTCGGCGTGTTGCTAGCACTCACGATCGTTAGCACGGCGTGGTTCCACCTCGACATCGTCTTCCGCAAGAAGGGCAGCAAGCCCGAGACGAAAGACGCAATTGCACAGCCCCAGCTTGCTGTCACGAGTTCGTAACGAATCGTACGCACCAGACCAATCAACAAGCTCGGGCCATATGGCTCCGAGCTTGTTTAGTATCCATGCTTCATGAAAACCCACCCGATCACTTACCCCCTTACTTTCCACCGTGGTTGCAGTTATACTTTTCTTACTCGGCTTTGTCGCAACGGTGCGATCCCACCCTCCCGGTTTCTCGATGAGGTTTTTGATGTCATTTCCCCTTTCCCGCATACTCGGCGTCACGACCATCGCAGTGATGGCGGCGGCCTTGGTCGCTGTCTCCGGCGGCTCGGTCTTGTCCCAGGCTAAAAAGGCGCAGAAGAAAGCGCCAACGACCACTGAGCCGATCATCAAACCGGAGACACGACCGAAGAAAGAAACGTTGCCTGCCAGTCAACTGCCGCTGGAATTCGTGAAGGGCGAACGGATCGCATTTGTCGGCAACACCAACGCCGAGCGGATGAGCCTTTACGGACACTTCGAGACGATGATGCATTTGCGGCACAAGGACAAGGCTCTCGTCGTTCGCAACTTCGGTTTCCCCGGCGATGAAGTCGGCCTCCGCCAGCGATCGGCGGATTACACGAAAATCGACGACCCACTGTACGCCTTCAACCCCGACACCTTTCTTTGTTTCTTCGGCTGGAACGAATCGTTCAAGGGCGAAGCCGGCGTCGAAAGCTTTAAGCAGCAGTACGAGAAGTTCATCGACGAATTCACCGCGAAGTACCCACGCGACGATGTGAAAAGTCCTGCTCGGTTCGTCCTCGTCTCGCCGTTCGCGTTTGAAAACACCGGCGACGTATTCCTGCCGAATGGTGTGAAAGAAAACGCCAACTTGAAGCTCTACACCGCCGCCGTGAAAGCGGTTGCCGAGAAGCGGAAGCTGGCGTTCGTCGATGTGTTCACACCCACTCTCCCCGTATTCGAGAAGGGCGGCAACAAGCTGACCGTCGGCGGTTTCCAGTTGAGCGAAGCCGGGGATAAAGTGGTCGCCGAGGTGCTCGACCGGCAACTCTTCGGCAAGCCGTTCGAGGGTCCGAAAGCCGGGACGACCGACTTTGAAAAGCTCCGCGCCGCCGTCATCGACAAGAGTTGGGTTCACCAGCAAGACTACCGGATGGTGAACGGCTGGTACGTCTATGGTGGGCGGCGGACGTTTGATACGGAAACGTTTCCACGCGAGTACGTGAAGCTCCGGAAGATGGCCGGGGTGCGCGATCAATACGTGTGGGACTTGGCGAATGAAAAGCAAGTTGCTGCGAAACCTGACGATTCCAAAACGGGTGAACTGTACGTCCCGCCAACGCGGTTCGGCCAACCGGGACGCGAATACTCCGAGAACGCGGTCGGCGGGCCGACCATCCAGAAGCCTGCTGAGCTGATTAAAGGTACCCACGTGCCGCCGGGCTTTGAAATGAAGCTCTTTGCGGATGAATCGAAGTTCCCCGAAATCGCCAATCCCGTGCAAATCAACTTCGATAACAAAGGGCGACTTTGGGTGGCGTGTATGCCGAGTTACCCCCAATGGCTGCCGGGCGATCCGAAGCCCGCCGACAAGTTGGTGATCCTCGAAGACACCGACGGCGACGGCAAAGCCGATAAATGCACGGTCTTCTACGACAAGCTTCAGTGCCCGACCGGGTTCGAGTTCTACAACGGCGGGGTGTTGGTCGTCGATCAGCCCCGGATGCTGTTCTTGAAAGACACGGACGGCGACGACAAGGCCGACGAAGTGACGTACCTGATGGACGGCTGGGCGACGGACGACACACACCACGCTTGTGGTGCGTTCGAGTGGAGTCACGGCGGCTTGCTGCACATGTTGGAAGGGATCGCCACCAGCACGACGTTGGAAACCCCCTGGGGGCCGCACCGTAGCGCCGGAGCCGGTGGGTGTTATGTCCTCGATCCGCGTTCGATGAAGGTCCGTCAGTTCGGGTTACCCGGTATGGCGAACATGTGGTGCTACGTGTTCGACGAGTGGGGCCAAGGGATCGTCGGTGACGGCACCACGCCTAACCAAACGTGGGACGTGCCAATTTCGGGACAGCAATATCAGGGCCGCAAGGGGATTGACTTTATCCTGCCGAACGGCGTGCGTCCGAACCTGGGCAACGAGTGGCTTGTGAGCCGGGCACTGCCGGACGATGTCCAAAAGCAGTTCACCTACGCCTGCGTCATTCAACTCAACGGCCTCACGCGGTACAAAATGCGCGACGACGGTGCTGGTTTCCGTGGCGAACGGGTGAAGGCAAACGATGGCAAGGGGTTCGACGACCTGGTTCGTTCCCCCGATAAACACTTCCGCCCCGCCGACCCGATGATCGGTCCCGACGGCGCCCTCTACTTCGGCGACTGGGCCAATCCACTCATCGGCCACATGCAGTATTCGCAACGCGACCCGAACCGCAACCACGTCTTCGGGCGGATGTACAAACTCGTGGGTGTCGATAAGCAACCCCTCAAACCCGTCACACAACACGGCAAGTCCGTGGCTGAAATCCTGGAGCAGTTCCGCGAGTACGAATGGCGGACCCGCTACCGTGCCCGCACCGAACTCCGTGCCCGCCCCGCTTCGGATGTGTTACCAACCGTTGCGGGTTGGGTGGCGAAGCTCGACGCCAACGACCCGGACTACGACCGTCTCCGGTGCGAAGCCCTTTGGATACAGCAAAGCTTCCACGCGGTCGATCCGAAGCTCGTCGATGCGGTTTTGACCGCCAAGTCGTTCCAGGCCCGTGCTGCGGCGGTTCACATCTTGGCGGACGAACGCGATCGGGTTCCGGGGGCCGTTGACCGCTTCAAGAAAATGGTGACGGACGAACACCCACGAGTGCAGACCGAAGCCGCACGGGCGCTCAGCTTCTACCCGACCCCCGATGCGATGGCCGCCGTTGCGGAAATTGCAAAAAAGCCGCTCGACTACTGGACCCGGTACACCGTCGAATCCGCACTTGCGGCCAACGAACCGATCTGGCGTCAGGAGTATCTGACGGGCAAGTTGACTACGACGAACCCGGCTGCCGGGAAGATCATGGACGAAATCCTCAAGACCAACAAAGCCGGTGGTGCGGCAGCACCGTGGTTGAAACTCCTGCTGAGTCAGGAAGAAAAATCGAAGGAAGAGCGGAACAAAGCGATGACCGCCATGACGACGATGTACGGGAACGGGTCCAAGGGGCGTGAAGTATTCCAGCGACTGTGTGTGGCGTGCCACAAGGTCGGCAACGGCGAAGGGCAAGATTTCGGCCCCAACCTCGATAAAGTTGCCACGAAGTCGAACCGCTTCAAGCTGATCGAGTCGATCATCGACCCGAACGCCGAAGTCGAAGCCAAGTACCTGTCTACCCGTATCGACACGATTGATGGCAAAGTCGTAGTCGGGCTAATGGTGTCCGAAACGAAAACCGAAACCGTGATCTTCGACGGCAAGGCCAAGGTGACGGTCAAAGCCGACGACATCGATAAGAAAACACTGTTGAAGCAGAGCAGTATGCCCGAAGGTCAAGCCGGGACAATGTCCCCAGCCGAGTTCCTCGACCTAATCGAGTACCTCGCTGGACTGAAGTAAGGATGCCAAGCCAACGTTAACAGAGAGAAGGGCTGCCAATAGCTGCCCTTCTCTCTACAAATTTCCATCAGAACGATCCGATTCCCTGCATTCGGTTTGCGATTTTTCGTGTCCTACACTACGAGATTGTTTGCCCAGCCTGTCACTCTTTGATAACCTAGGTAATATAAGTCGTGTAAACGTGGTTCGTGTGTCACCAGACTTTGGGTAGCCCTGCGAGACTGCGCGTGAAAAACGCCTCAACTTACCTGCTAATTTAGCCGATTTAATCAGACAGATAGTGGTTAGGTATGATTGGCAAAATAGGAGAACCAGGAATGTTGCAATGGGCGGATTCGCCACCACACATTACCTCCAAATTGGTGTGCTCCGAGGCAACTTTCAAGACTTTGGACCGTCAGATGCACTACGGGAAGATGAGTAGACCCTCTTTAGGAAGTGTCGGCGACTTTTAGCCGACTGAACAGGATGGGCGGGACACCAAGCACGGACTCGCACTCAATCATCCCTCAATCGCCACGGCTGGCAAGCAATTTGAGAAGGACTCTCACAGGTTATCCGAGAGATGAATTCGTGCGTTCCCAACTGAGTTTGGGTGTGATTCACTTGTAGACTGAGATCCTGTGGTCAAACACGGTGGTCTCAAGATCAATGGAAAATTCTTGATCTTTGCTCCGACTATTTAATTCGAGGTGAAATATGTCTGGTAAAGCCGTCGGTCGCAATGCCATTCTCCCATTCCGCCCCCGGCAATTACCGGAGATTGACACCGTCTGGATTGACGTCTCGACAATCCTGTGCATCCCACCAGGGTTCATGTCCGGCATCCCACGGACGATCCGGAAATTACTAGACTCTCTGTCAACAGAGTCTTGGATGAACATCCGCCTGTGTGTCGTCGTGCCTGATGTCGGTCTCGCGGAAGTCCACCAGAATTGCATTGAAGATCATGACTCGCCGCTCAACCCGCTTCCGGCACCTCCCGTTACGCCCCCGCAAACGCAGCACCGCCGTCACTCACGGTTCTGGTACATCCCGTGGGCAGTTCGACACCAATTCCGAACTGCCGAAAGTGGCGTTCGGAACCTTTGGGTTGACCCGAATGCCGCGTCACAAGCGTCGTTACAGGCCCCGACGTTGCCGCATTACCCGCCCTACCGTCACGGCAGCATTATCGGCCTTCCTGACTTAGGGCCGCGTGATCTTGTGGTGTCGTTCGGCGGGATGTGGGTCGTCCCAAACGGATCGGACACGTTCGCGCGAGCGCACCAAAAGCAACAGTTCAAACACGTGTCGCTGATCTACGACTTGATTCCGATCAACGCCCCCCATTTGTTCCAGTCCGACGTGAGCGCGCCGTTCAAGGTTGCTACGAATATGCAACTCAACGAGTCCGACGTCATTTTGACAATTTCGGAGTATTCCAAGCAGGAAATACTTCAGTACGCCAAAGATCAGTTCAAGCCGGTCGGGTCGGTCGAAGTTTTCACGTTGGGGTCCGACATTAAACCGCTGAATGCGATTGAAAGAGCGGCGACCCCAACCCAGCACCGCCGCCCGTTTGTGTTGACTGTTGGTACGGTTGAGTGGCGGAAGAACCACTTCGGCATGTACCAAGCGTGGCGAAAACTTGTGAAAAAACTGGGGCCAGATAAGGCTCCCGATTTGGTGATGGCCGGTAAACCGGGGTGGAATTCGGAGGTGATCGTTCAAATGATCCGGAACGATCCGTTGATTAAAGAAAAAATCATCCTCAAGCCCCACGTTGATGACCGCGAACTCGACTGGCTGTACAAGAATTGCTTGTTCACCCTTTATCCCTCGACGTTTGAAGGATGGGGGCTGCCCGTCGAAGAAAGCTTCATTTACGGCAAGATGTGCGTCACGACCAATGCGACGTCACTGCCAGAAGTCGGTGGCGAGTTTGCCGATTATGTCGAAGAAGATGATGTCGAAGGGATTGTTCGCGGCGTCATGCTAGGACTTGATGAAGACTACCGCCGCACGCGGGAAGAGTTTATCTTCGCGTACTATAAGCCCAACACGTGGCAGATGGCGTCCGCACAGATTCAGTCGATCTTGAAGTCACACTTTCAGTTCGACGAGCAGCCCGCTCGGGAATCAATCTGGCGGCGGGCCGGAACGAAAGCGGGCCG
>JAYSXU010000157.1:0-5684 GCA_043716965.1 Fimbriiglobus sp. | reverse complement strand
CGTTAAGCGACGCCACGCTCTTGGTCAGTTCGAGAATCG
Source organism: Fimbriiglobus sp. (assembly GCA_043716965.1). GTDB lineage: Bacteria > Planctomycetota > Planctomycetia > Gemmatales > Gemmataceae > Fimbriiglobus. Next base: position 5,645 of record JAYSXU010000157.1, on the reverse strand, counting down.
CCCCGGACGAAACGCCGGTGTCAGTCGAGATGTACGTCTGGTTGCTCAGTTGGGTGCCGCTGGACGCTTCGCCGAGTGCGGTATCGTGCTGAACGCGGAGCGTTCCTTCCGCGACTTGGGTGATGCCCGAATACGTCCCGTCGGCTTGTAGCGTCAGTTTCTTGGAGCCGAGTTTGATGATACCGCCCGAGGACGAAATGCTCACGTCGGTTAAGTCCCAGATCGTTCCCACCGCCGTGCCGCCTTCATTCACGACCACCTCAACCAAGGTCGAAGCGCCGGGACCGTAAGTCGCTGAAACAGTACCCGTTCCGGACACAAACCCCGTATCGAGAATCCGAGTACCACCAGCCGAGCGCGGGGGGTAGTAAATTCGCAGTTGGTCCGGTACGGAATACATGTTGTAAGTGATGCTAATCGTTCCGAACGTCGAGCCGGTGTCGATGACCTGGGAGAATTCGAGGTTCCCGCCCGATGCCGTGAATTGCGTGGACGATTTGCCGTCCGCAGTGGAACCCGTTACCACGAGATCGCTGGGCGTGATCGGGTCAACTTGTTCGACACCAATTCCCGTGGCGTTTCGTAAGCCGATGTCGCCCGAGTACGTGTTATTCCCGCCGAGATTCAGCAAGGCCCCTTTGACGCTGATGAACGCATACGGGTGGACCGGGCCGGACCCCGAAACGGTTAAGTTCTCGGCAATCGTCATTGACGAAACGCCAGGCGTAAGCGGTTTGATGTGGAGGGCGGCGCCACTGTTCACAGTCGTTCCGGGCTGAACGGTGTCCGAAACCCCGGTCAGCGTCCCACCCAGGGCGTTCGGGTTTTGAATCGTCACCCAACCCTGTTCAATGAACGTTTTGCCCAAATACGGATTCGCGGTCGTCAAAATAAGGTGGCCAGTCCCTCGCTTGACGAACGATGTCGTCGCCGCACCGGAGATCTTTGCGGTCACCGTCAAGCTGTAATCGCTTGTGAAATAGCTCGCGTCCGGTGTCGGGTGGCCGGCTCGTTGGTCCTGTTCTGAACCGATCGCCGCTTCGGCACTACTTAAACTGATGCCGGTAATGTACTTGTTGATACCGCTGACCGAGCGGAGTGCGCCAACGCCGCCAACGCCACGCCCAGAAATCGTCAGTGGCTCCGAGATTGTCAAGCGGTTCGGATCGCCGGTGACGGAATCGTTCCAGAGGTCACGCCCTTGGGCGTCGAACCGGGGCGTACTCGTCGCCGCTTCCACTTCCAATTCGAGTGTGGCACCTGAAGAAACCTTTGTCCCACTACTAGTGGCGCCAAGAGCGTTGGAGTCCCGAGCCGTTAAAGTGCCCTGGTTGATGATCGTCACGCCGGTGTACGTGTTCGCATTATTGAGGATGACCCGCCCCGCGTCTTCTTTGATGAGTTGGTAATTGCCGTTGGGGGACGACAGAACGCCGCTCAAGGTCATGTTCGTCGCTGTTGAAGCACCAACCGACACGTTGAATCCGTTCGGAGAGGGGCTGCCGATGACAATCGGCCCGGCCCAGATGTTGTCACCGACGCGGTTGCTCAACGACCCCAAACCGTCCAAGCCGTTGCCGTTCAGCGTCAGGAATTCATCCTTGACCGTGAAGTTGGAACCGGCGGCATCGCCGAGTCGAATCTGCCCGCGCCCGGTTAGCGTCTGGTTCACCGTTGTGCCACTCAGCGCGGACCCGGCAGAACCGAGTGCTAGGGCGTTACCCAGTGTCAGAATCCCGTTGTTGACCGTGGTCGTGCCGCGATAGGCGTTACCTGTCGGGCTGTTGAATTGAATCTCACTCGGGCCTTCTTTAACGAGGTCGTGGCCGGTGGACGAGTCCGTAATTTGACTGGTAATCACGAGCACGCCGGCTTGCGCCCCGAGCGTCGTGTTGCTGTCGAGGAGGATCGATCCGGTCCAGGTGTTGTTACCCGCGTCGTTGATGAGGGCGCCGAGATTACTGACGCCGCCGCCGTTCAAAATCAACGTCTCGTTGATGGTCCCGACGGTGTCGATCCGCAAGGACGACCCGGACCCGATAATCGTGGGAGCAGCCGTGTCACCCAAGGCTTTCGCGTTCTTGATGACAATCGAGCCGGAGTTGTTGTTGGCGCGAATCGAGCCGGTAAATCCGCTGTTGTCGTTGGTCAGAGTCAGCGTCCCCGTTCCATCGCGTGTGAGCGTCGCCCCGGTCGCCCCACTGATTTTGCCAGTAACCGTCAGATCAGCGCCCGTGTTGATACTGAAGGTTTGATCGCTCCCCGCAGCGGCTCCCAATCCAAGGCTGAGCGAGACGATGTTGCCGGACGAACCCGCGTTGACGTTGAACGAGCCGCTCCCGACGATCGGCAGCCCGAGGGTCAGTTGTTTGCCGGCAAGTGTGTAGGTCGAACCGCTGATCGAAATCGAATTCACAACCGCGCTGGTGAGGTCGTTGTTGGTCGTTTTGATCGTCGGCGATCCCGGAAAGACGAGATCGTCGCCGTCGGCTGCTAACCCTGTCGGGGCAACGTTCCCGATCCAATTCTTCCCCGTACTCCAGTTCGTATCGGTCCCCAACCCGGACCAAGTCAACGTCGCCGGTGCTAAGCGGGATTCCAATTCTTCAAACCGAATGGGCAGTCCCTTACGGTTGCGATCCAAGTTTGTGAGGAGAATCTTCTTCCGGTTAGAAAGGCGATAGATGTTAGACATTTGTGGATCCTTAGGTGGACAATTAAGGAGGTGGGCAATGATAAGGCTTTGAACGAAAATTCCGGTCAATCGAGTCGGAATCTGAAAAACGGAGTTACGTTTCAACGCTCTGGGACGATTATCCGACATCAAAAGTTTGCCAACCGCAGAATTTTATGCAACTTTGTGTCATGAGGTTGGTATCGAGTAAAAAACACTGGTATAAAAACTCAAAAAACCAGGGCGATAGCATTAATCAACAGGCGTACTGTTAGTAGCTCACTTGTGAATAGATCCAGACAAACTGATTACTCAGCAGGTCATTTTGCAGTAATTTCAAGGGTAATTACTCTAGCTGACCTTATCAACGATCTTCCGTCGATTCAACTTGGGAAAATACGAAGTTTGCTAACAGATTAAGGGTTGCATGGATTCTATGACATGAAGTGTTCATTGGTACACCATCATTCAGGGCGTGGTTGCCAATGCTCTGCACGCAGCCCAGGCTTAGAGCTGGGTTCGTAGCAACAATCAGCTATGCGATAAAACAAGGCCGAAATGAAAGTGAGGGTTCAATTACTTAGTATTCGATTGATTCTAAGTACGTACAACATAGCATTGAATAGATTTTGGCTGTACCTGTTTGCACGGAAATGGGAAATTTCCTGGCGCTGAAGTTGCTTTTGTTGTGCGGATAGTTCCTAATGCCGAGAATTGTGATGGGTTGTCATCTCCGAGTTGTCTTGACTGCATGATTTACTAGCAGCGGACGCTTGACAACCCGGCATCGAGTGCCATGCCATGACGAAACCCGTGACAAAACTTGCCCGCTCTCACAAAAACAGTCCGGCTATGAAACTTCACTCCACTGGGGCCGATCGCCCGGTCTTCGACGGCTACACTGCTCACCCCACTGCCTGGGATGAGCTTTTCGCTCAGTTGCGGGAGCCGCACGCGCACTGCAAAACGCTTGTGGACTGTTTGGGAAAACTGACCCTGCCTGAATTCCTGAGTCGGCGGGCGAGTGCGGACATGGCGTTCGTGAATCAGGGCATCACGTTCTCGGTGTATTCGGACCGTCGTGGGGTGGAGAAAATTTTCCCCTTCGACCTGTTTCCGCGAACTATCCCCGCAGCCGAATGGGTCAATCTCGACGAAGGGTTGATCCAGCGTATCCAGGCGTTGAACCTGTTTCTACTGGATGTTTACCACGACCAACGCATTCTGAAAGAGAACGTCATCCCGGCGTCACTGGTGTTGGGGTCGAAGGGCTACCGCAAGGAAATGGTCGGCTTTACGCCACCGGGTAAGCAGTACATTCACATTTGTGGCACCGACTTGATTCGAGACGAAAGAGGGCAATTCTTGGTGTTGGAAGACAACGGCCGCACGCCGTCCGGGGTGAGCTATGTGCTGGAAAACCGGACGGTGATGAAGAAGGTCTTCCCGGAACTGTTCCACGATTGCCGCGTCCGCCGTGTCGAAGACTACCCGCACCGGCTGCGCGAAGCCTTGGCATCGGTTGCCCCGAACGGTGCTGGTGAACCGCCGTGTATCGTGTTGCTTTCGCCGGGGCCGTACAACTCCGCGTATTTTGAACACAGCTTCCTCGCCCGGCACATGGGCATCGAGTTGGTGTTGGGCCAAGACCTCTTTGTGCATCAAGACGTCGTGTACTTGAAAACCACGCGCGGTGCCCAAAAAGTCGATGTCATCTATCGCCGGCTGGATGACGACTTCCTCGACCCCGAAACGTTCCGCCCCGATAGCCTTCTCGGCGTGCCCGGTTTGTTCCGCGCCTATCGGGCAGGAAATGTCACCTTGGCAAACGCCGTCGGGACTGGTGTGGCCGATGATAAAGCGGTCTACCCGTATGTTGAGGACATGATTCGGTTCTACCTGAAGGAAGAACCGATTTTGAAGAACGTGTCGACGTACATTTGCGATCGAGAATCGGACCGTAAATACGTCCTGGACCACCTGGATGAGTTGGTCGTCAAAGCGGTGAACGAGTCGGGTGGCTACGGCATGTTAATGGGGCCGTTCTCAACTGCCGCCCAACGTGCCGAGTTCGCGGAGAAGATTCGCCACGACCCCCGTAACTACATCGCCCAACCCGTGGTGACGCTTTCCACCTGCCCGACCTGGACGGACGAGGGCCTCGCCCCCCGGCACGTCGATCTGCGACCGTACATCATCAGCGGGGCGTCCACATGGGTGATGCCCGGCGGCCTGACTCGCACCGCACTGGTAAAGGGTTCCCTCGTGGTAAACAGCAGCCAGGGCGGCGGTAGCAAAGACACGTGGGTGATGGAGAACTGCTAACGAAGAAGAATTTAACCACGGAAGACACGGAAAACACTGAAGAAAACACGTAACAAAGAATTGAGTGATTTGACACAGGAGTCTGCATCCTACGCCAGCTCAGATTCTTAATTTTCCGTGTCTTCCGTGGTGATGAATTCTTGATGAACGATGTGAAAGGGTTCCGATGATCTCTCGCGTTGCGGAACACTGTTTTTGGATGAGTCGGTACTTGGAACGGGCCGAGAACACGGCCCGCATTCTGGAGGTGAACTACACCCTCCTGTTGGACTTCCACGTCCCCACGGAGCAGCAGTGGAAACCGCTACTCATTATCTCCGGCATTCACGATTACCAAGAGGCCACGACGGCGAACCACGTTCAGGACTTCATGACCTGGGACGTTGACAACCCCTTCAGCATCATTTCGGCATTGAACTGGGCACGGGAAAACGCGCGGATCATCCGGGAAGTCATCTCCGCCGAGATGTGGGAGCGGATGAACTATTACTACCTGTGGATGCAATCGAACGAAGCACGGGCCATTTACGCGACCAAACGCAGTGAGTTCTACAACCAGATTCGCCGCATCAACCAACTGATTCACGGCATCAGTGACGGCACGATGGCCCACGGCGAAGCCTGGGAGTTCTTCCGCCTCGGGAAG
>JAYSXU010000156.1:0-5697 GCA_043716965.1 Fimbriiglobus sp. | reverse complement strand
TGGGCCGCCACCTTCACCCGAGCCAGGGCCGAATCCGCCGCCCGGTCCGCCGATCCCACCTGGGCCACCGCCAGCGATCCCGCCGGGACCACCGCCTGAGCCACCCCGTCCTCCCCGACCACCACCACCGCTGCCTGGAGGAGCACCAGGGAAACCGCCTTGCCCGCCGGGGAAACCACCTTGCCCACCGGGTACACCGCCGCCAGGACCACCCAGTGCCACGCCGTCGTTGCCGGTCGTCGGCTTCGGATCAATTTCTTTCCCGTCACGGACTGCCTGGAAGTAGCGATCCATGAGCGTGTTCATCAACAAGTCTTCCGCGTTGGGGTTGATTTCTTTCTTAACCAGGAGGTTGCGGAATTGCCGGATCAAAACAAAGTTCGGTGATCCGTAACCAGCCGCAACCCCGACTGTCATGGTCTGCTTGTTCCCTTCTTGGGTGTAGACAGGGCCTTTGGGTTTTTGCAGCAAGTTGGAAACGCCATTCTCGACCCATTCTGGCATGACTACGTGTTGTGCGAGAATCTCACTAGCGGCATACAGTTGCCGGGTGCCTTCACGGCTGACCGTTGCGAAGTTGGCTTCTTCTTCCACGAACTTGTCGATCATAGCAATGGTCATCATCTGCGTGACATCACCGACGTTCTCGCCGGCTTTCAGTGCAGGGGCGTTGCCTTTCAACAGCTCGTCGCGGTTCCAACCGACACTCAATCGACCCGTCGCAAACTTCGTGAACGACTGCCCGGCTTCGTCGAGCCGCTCCGGGGACATCACCACGATGTTGTGTGCCGGGGAGTAAAAGCCATCGGACTGCGACACGATAGGGTTGCCATCCAGTGCGTCGCGCAACTTCATCATCTCCGTCGATTTATCCGCGAGGATCACGACCAGTTTTTGAGTGGGAAGTTTGGGGGCACGGCCACCCAAGGCGTTCCACAAGTAGAAGGCTTTGAAGTTCGATTCAAGAAGCTTGAGCCGCCGGTCCAACCCGTCACGTGCGACCACTTGATCGCCCCAGTTGACCAAGGCGTAGTGGGTCGATTGTTCGACACCGACCGCGCCGAGCGTTTGTTGCCATTTGAGGGCGTCCGGGTTTTCCGGCAGCGGCTCGTTTAATTTTGTCGCGAGTTGGTTGTAGGCGGTGACGAAATTCGCCACCGTAACCGGGGTCGATTGATCTTTCCGCGAGTCGATACTCTTAGCCATTTCCGCGGCGTAGGTCATCGCCTGATCGACGAGTCCGTAGGAAAGGGCTTCGGCGACAAGGTCATAGCCGCGTTGCGCGGGTTTGGTTTTTTGCCAGTCTACGTGGTGCGAATTGACCAACTTTTCAAGGGAGAAACCCCGTTGCAGCCAGTAGCTTTTGATGAAGTTGCGGTCGTCGTAGATCAAGCTCGTGCCGAACGCAGTCTTCACAGCCTTGAACGGCGGGTTAATTTGGGACACGCCAAGTTTAACGTACACGGGACGGTCTTGAACAGTCTTGTAAGGCACGACCACAACAATGGAGCGAGACGGGTCTTCCGGTGTCGGTGCAGCTTGGCCACCAAACCCGCCGAACCCACCAGGTTGTCCGCCGAATCCCCCACCACCCGGAGGCGGTCCGCCACCACCTGCACCTGGAGGCCCGCCGCGCCCACCACCTGGCCCGCCGGGGAATCCACCCGGTGCGCCCCCTCCCATCATACCCGCACCCATGCCGCCCTGTGCTTGACCGCCCGCGCCGACGGCTGCCAAATTAATCCGGACAATCACATACCCCGGCGTCGGGGCCACTTGTTGAGATTGTGCTGTCGAAACGAGGACGAGGAGCAATCCCGTCGCCGCAAATGTCCAACGGTACATGATTCGGGTTCCTCACATAAAATGATGCAGTACGGCGACAACTGGAATTGTGATTGTCACTCACCACACGCCACAAATCAACAACAGACGCAACTTATTGCCGCGGTTGTCCGGCGTTGAGTTTGAAATTCGGTGAATCGGTATACAAACTCCGCGTCGGATCCTTGGGCGGGTTCGCGGCGATCCATTGCCCCAATCGTTCCACGGTCGGGACGTTGACGCCACCCAAGACGTCTTTTTCGAGTGGCGTTAAAATATCGGCCTTGGTCAAGTCGATGAGGTCACCGAGTTGTTTCCGAAACGGATTTAACCGCGTGTTGTTCGGGATGAGCACTTTCAGATCCGACATTGCCAGATTCAATCGTGCTGCGGTCACCTTCCACGGCAAACTTTTGTCCGCGTTGTTCGTCAGCCGAGGCTGAACAAAGTTGTTCACACCAATGGCGATGGCGAAGGCCCAACCGTCGATTTGGATGTCGCGGTTTGTCGGGGTCATTCCACACAGCCCGATCACCGCTTCTGCCACATCTGCCGGGGATGCCTTCAAAATTAGCGAGGGGTCCGAGACCGCCACTTTGGCCAACGTGTAAGCCGGGCGGACGTCTGGTGCGTCCTTTAAGGTGTCAAACCGAACTTTTGCCAATGCCCGGATGGCTTGTCGCCGAAAGTATCGCGTTACGGCCAACTGCTCAGCCGTCGCTTTTATCGGTGCCGCGCTGGTGTCGGGTTTGGGTACAGCCCCTTCCGGCGGGGCGACGGTCCCTTCCGGCGGTTGCGTCGGCGGCAAAGCAATCGGCATCCCCGAAGGGTCCGTCAAGATCGGTGCCACTTTATCCGAGACGTTCGGCCCTTTGACGACCATCTCTTCGAGGATTTTCACCAAGGCGGTCAAGTCGGCTGGTACGAGACTATGCCGGCTAGCCTGAGGGCTAAAAAGCGCTTTGGGGTCGTGCGAGGCCAGTAAGTTTTCGGCGGCTTTGAGTGCATAGTAAAGGACTTCGGGCGGCGTCTCCGACGGTTTGCCCGCCACTTTGAAATAGGTGTTGTTCAGCATCGCAATGATGGTCCTGGCGTGGGCGGGCGCGCCGGATTTCGCAGCCAATGCGAACAATCGGGCCGTGTTCACGCGGATGATTGCTGGCGGATTTTTGGCGTAAACAGCAGCAACCGCTTTCTCAATTTGTTCCGCTAACTCGTCGATGTACTCGGATTGAATCACGGTGAGTTTTTTGAGATCGCCGTCAGGCGTCGGCACTAAAATCTGACTACTTAGATCGCTGATAACGTTGTCGAAGTTTTGCTCACTGGTCCGAGGTTTGAGTTCCCCAGTCTCGGGGAGGTTGTAGTAAGACTCAAACGTCGCCCGGAAAATCAGGAATTGCGCGTACTGCTGAATGATCACCTTATTGGCTTCGTAATCCGGCCCTTTGACCCGCACCCTGCCGGTTCGCAAGTCGATCATCTTGGTGAGCAGTTCACCAGCCGGTTGCTTGGGTTCAAGCCGATAGTCCTTCAAATTCGCAGTCGTTTGCCCCGCGACCGAAGTGACTAAAATCACGCCGATCAGGAAGGAACTGGACAAGACGGCGAACGAACGCCAACAATTCTGGGTCATGAAGCCACCCGAAGAGACAGTATTTCGGTCCTAAAGTAACTAACAACAGCCCACCGCAAACGTTAGTGCAAGTGCGTCGATTTTCGTCATTTGATGGGACTTGCAGTCAGAAGTTAGCAGTGTGAAAGCCCCGAAGCAAGAGCCGGTCGGACCGGACCACGAGTTTCCAGAACTCCCCGCCGTCATACTCCGCGAAGAAGTGCAATTGTCAGATGCCATCCGTGCGTGTACAACTGCAATGTCGATACGGGCTGTAGCGCAGCTTGGCTAGCGCGCTTGACTGGGGGTCAAGAGGTCGTGGGTTCAAATCCCGCCAGCCCGATTCCGCCCCGGTGATGTCATCAGATGTCACCGGGGCTTTTTCGTTGCTATTTCCAGTGCTTTTCTGCACAGAAACAGGTTGGCCACTATCGCCAGACAATCGTGCTTGCGTGTCAGGCAGTGACTGGTTTTGTCCCAAATTGTCTGCAAGTCGTGCAACGTGGAGTGCAACTTGAACTTCGCCGTTGCTGGAAAGTTGCGGGATCGACGGCAACCGTTCGACGGCTTCACGGATATTTAGAAGTGCCGGATCAGTATAAGTGTTCATCGTCAGCTTGATGTCCGAGTGGCGCATCGCGGCTTGTGCGGTTCGCGGGTTGGTTCCGAACTTTGACAACATCGTGCAGAATGTTGTCCGCAGCGAGTGAACATCAATAGTACGACCTCGATCATCCCGTTTCGGAATTCCAGCGGCCTCAAGGTCACGATCGAGAATCCGGCACAGTCCACCCGAAATCATGAAAAGCGTATCACTGGGTGAGAGTTTGCGTTCCTTGATCCAAATCCGGAATTCGGCAGCCAGATCGGACCTGAGTGGTAGAGCGGAACCGGCACGGTTCTTTTCGTTCTTGGCTTCGAGCTTGAGAAGTTCAGCACCAGGAGTGAGGTCAAGCTGAGAGACGGTCAATGTTCGCAGTTCGTTTAATCGAAGTCCTGTGAAGAGCAGGGTTTTATAAGCCAACACTCGTTCCCGCCCAACGGCTTCGAGATGGGCAATAACTTCGGGCCGTACCTCGGCACTACGTTGCCCCTTATTTGCACCCCTGCGAATCGTGAGCGTGTCATCAAGGGGACGTGTAGCAGTAACGGTTAGAAGCCTGTTGATTTCGTCTTCGGTTAACGAGCGACGTTGGCGGCGGGGGTCTTCGCGGACATCGGCCTTGGGGAGCTTGTTCAAGTCATGGTTTGAAATCAGATTCGATTCTTTGCACCAGTTTAGAAAAATTACCATTGCGTCCCGGTAATGGTTCCGGCTCCGTGCGCTCATGCCCTCTCCCAGAGTTTTCGCCAACCACGATTCGACGGCACACCGTGAAATGTCCTTAATGCAACCGAACCCCAAGTCGTCCGCAAGTCGGCGGACGGCCCGTAACGTGTTAGCACGGTAGACCGCACTCACATTTCGTGCAATAAGTGACTGTTCGTAACTCGCCAAGTGGGTTTCAAGATTCGTAGACGATGCCCGAGCGGATTCGAGTTGCTTGGGGTCGAGAATCCCGGCGCGAATCTGTTCGACTTCACGTTCCCACTTCCGTAACAGTTGCTCGGCGGCTTGGCGATCGCGGCATCTGGTAGGGCGTTCGACAACGATGCCATTGTGGTCCCGATAACGGGCCGTGAACGCTTTTGAGTAGGTGACAATGCGTGGGGCTTCTTGCGATCCTGTTAATTCGGCTGTGAACGTTTTGCCCCGGCTCTGCCAACGCGCGAAGCGGTCGCCCGCTTTCATGAAAAACTCGGCGCCGTTCGGCAGTGTGCGAGTTGTTTGTTTGCGAAAGATATTTCCCATGATCTAGATTCCTGCTTTGCAAATGGCTGAATGTAGATCAGTCCACGTGGCCACACGCGAACCGGGCGCGCCGGTGATGACGGCGTCATTAGGAACGGTTTTCGTCGTTCTCTTGTGGAAGACATTTGCCATTGATGGTGTCCTTGCGGTGTTTGCCTGCGGTTAATGTTTCACTTCGCGTTGTAGCAATGCGATTTCGTCGGGGGTTAGGTTGAAGAGCTTGTAAACGCGGTCGTTGATTTCGGCTTCGGCATCGGTGAGTTGGCGGCGGAGGGCGTCCACTTCGTGGAACTTTTCGCGGAGGTACGGCTCCCATTCGTCGGCGGTCTTGGGGGACGTGAACGGGTTCTGCTTCCGCTTGAAGCTCGTTTTCAGGCTCTCGCCGAGTGCGATGAAATCGAGTGCC
>JAYSXU010000155.1:0-5698 GCA_043716965.1 Fimbriiglobus sp. | reverse complement strand
TGGTGGCAACATAAACCTTCACCATTTGCTGCACGCCACTTTGCAGTTCGTCACCACGCGACAAGGAGTGCAACTTGCGATCTTGTTCGTCGATGAAGAACTGAATCCGTTCCCAGTGGCGGTTGTAAATCTTCTGCACCGGCTTCGACTTGTCCGGCGACCGGAGGTCGAGGTTTTCGAGCTTGAACGCCTTGGCCTGTTCCGAAACGATCTTGTCGTCCTTCTCGGACCCCAGCACCTTGCCGGTGTTCGGGTCTTTCAAGTCCTTCTTGTCGAGGACTTCGGCGAGGGCTTCGATGAACTCGCGGAACTGCTCGGCGATCTTCTCCGAGTAGGTGGCGTTGATCTCCTTCTCACGCTTCGCAATTTCCTTCTTCTCGTCTTCGCTCATGCTCGCCTTGCGGCTGAACCGCAGGGCTTCGATGACGACGCCTTCCACGCCCGATGGCACTTCCAACGAATCGTTTTTGACATCTTCACCCGCACGACCGAAGATGGCGTGAAGGAGTTTTTCTTCCGGCGTCAGTTCCGACCGCGACTTCGGCGACACCTTGCCGACCAGGATGTCCCCCGGCTTCACGAACGTCCCGACGCGGACGATGCCGTTCTCGTCGAGGTTGTTCAGGGCCTTCGGCGACACGTTCGGGATGTCGCGGGTGAACTCTTCCTTGCCCAACTTCGTTTCGCGGATTTCGATATCGAACTCTTCGATGTGAAGCGAAGTGTACGTGTCGTTCTTCACCAATCGTTCACTGATGATGATCGCGTCTTCAAAGTTGTAACCTTCCCACGACATGAACGCCACGAGGACGTTCCGCCCGAGTGCTAGCTCCCCTTGATAGGTTGCGGCACCGTCGGCCATGATCGTGTTCTTCTTGACCTTTTGGCCGATCTTCACGATCGGGCGTTGGTTCAAGCAGGTCCGTTCGTTGAGGCCGTGGTACTTGCGCAACACGTACTCGCGGACGATCTTGTCTTTTTCTTCGACCTTGATGCGTTCGCCATCGACGTACACGATGACGCCGTCTTCCTGCGCCCGGACCAACATGCCGGAGTGCCGTGCGACTTCTTTTTCGAGACCCGTGCCGACGATTGGCGGTTCGGTCACCAACAACGGCACCGCTTGGCGCTGCATGTTGGAACCCATCAGCGCCCGGTTCGCGTCGTCGTGTTCGAGGAACGGGATCAGCCCCGCACTCACGCCGACCATCTGCTTCGGCGACACGTCGATGTGGTCGATCTGGGCCGACGCAATCGAACCGAGTTCGCCGGTGATCCGCCCGTTGACGCGGTCTTGGTTGATCTTGCCCTTGTCGTCGGTCGGCGTGTCCGCCGGTGCGAGCTTGAGTTTCGATTCTTCATCCGCACGCAGTTTGACGACTTCTTGGGACAACTTCAGGTCTTTCACTTCGCGGTACGGCGTCGTGAGGAACCCGTATTCGTCAATCTCCGCGAAGATGGCGAGCGAGGAAATTAGACCGATGTTCGTGCCTTCCGGCGTTTCGATCGGGCAGATGCGGCCGTAGTGCGAGATGTGAACGTCACGCACTTCAAAGCCAGCGCGTTTCCGGTTCAAGCCGCCTGGCCCGAGTGCGGACAACCGCCGCTCGTGGGTCAATTGGGCAAGCGGGTTGGTTTGGTCCACGACCTGCGACAACTCGGACCGACCGAAGAAGTACTCGATCGCCGCCGACACACTCTTCGGGTTGATGAGCGTTCGCGGTGTCATTTCCTCAGCGTCCTTGATCGCCATCCGCTCTTGCACGGTACGACGCAACTTCAGGAACCCCTTGCGGAGTTCGTCAGCGGCGAGTTCGTCGATCGTCCGCAAACGACGGTTGCCGAGGTGGTCAATGTCGTCCACGCCGCCCTTGCCGGCCCGCAGGTCGAGCATGTACTTGATGGCGTTGACGAAGTCCACCGCCCGCAACGTCATCTCGGTTTCGGGTACCGTTTGGTCGAACTTCCGGTTGATGCGGAATCGACCAACGCGGCCGAGCCGATAGCGGTTCGGGTCGAGGAACTTTTCGCGGAACAGTTCGCGGGCCTTTTCAAGCTGAGCGGGGTTGCCCGGACGAAGCCGTTGGTAAATCTTCAGCAGTGCGGCTTCGTGGGACGCATTGTCACTCGGCAAGTCTTCGGACAACGAGTTCAGGACAATCGCGTCCTTCGGCGTCGGCATGGCGACGACTTCTTTCAACTGCGACAGCATCGCCTTATCGACCGCGTTGGCCGTGAACGGCTTCCCGCTATCGACGTAGACTTCGCCCGTTTCCGGGTCAATCACGTCGTCAATCGCAATCATCGGCGGGATGCTAGTTTCGACATCGCCGAGCAAGCGGGACCGCGTCTCTTTGGCGTTCAGCTTGATCGTTTCTACGGCGTGGAATTCACGAATCAGCGCGGACGTGGTCGAGTACATCGGGTCCATCGCACGAAGCAGCGTCAACGCGGAGAACTTTCCGGATTGGTCGATGCGCACGCCGAGCGTGTCTTTCTTCGTGCAGTTGATCTCGATCCAGCTCCCCCGTTCCGGAATGATCCGACACGAGTGCATGTCCTTGTCCGCTTCGCGTTCGACGACGAAATCGACGCCCGGCGAGCGGTGCAGTTGCGACACGACCACCCGTTCGGCACCGTTGATGATGAACTCACCCCCGCCGATCATGATGGGCATGTCGCCGAGATAGACTTCTTCTTCAACTGCCGTGCCGTCGGCTTTCCGCAAGCGCAGCCAGACTCGGAACGGACGGCCATAAGTGAGCCGCAATTGGCGACATTCATCGGGGTCGTACCGCGGTTTGCCGAGTTCGTACTTGACGTACTCCAGCGAGATTTTCTTGTCATAGCTTTCGATCGGGAAAATTTCCCGAAGAACGCCCTCTAACCCTGTCGGGCTACGGCGGTCGAAGGCCACTTCGAGTTGAAGAAATCGGTCGTATGACCGAGTCTGAATATCGGTCAGCGGTGGAACAGGTGCGGCATCGCCGAAACGACCGAAGTTGCGCTCAACTGTCGGGGCGATGATCCGCACGGCCGGGATGGCCATCGTGTCACTCCTTCCCGGAAACGGAAGAACGGCGACGAAAGCCATTTCCACACACTGTGGCAACGGGGCTTGCGGCGTCCGGGAGAATACGTTATTGGTTACGAGACAGTTGCAAGGCGCGCTGACAACCGGGGCTTCTTGACACCCCGTCACCCCAAGGCGACAGACTATCAATGACCCTGGTTCGACTACTCGGGTTCACTGTGAACGACCGGAGTTGAAATCCAGAGAGTTGAAGCAAGTGGGTAGCGCGCATTTTCACCACTGGCTGCACGAGGCTGAAGGCAAACCACCCAAGACGAATCTCAAGTCGCGTGCCAAAACCGGAAAAGACCACAAACTTCGTTGACAGATACATAATACCCGGACGAGGGCGGTTCGACCACCCAGTCCGGGCATTTTTTTTGCTACTGACCTTACGCTGGCTTAATTTCAACCTTGCCGCCTTCTTTTTCGATCTTCACTTTGAGGTCTTCGGCGGTTTTCTTGTCAACGTTTTCCTTAATTGACTTCGGTGCGCCTTCAACCGTGGCCTTGGCTTCGCCGAGACCTTGAGCCGTGATTTCACGGACCACTTTGATGACGCCGATCTTCTTCGCAGGATCAAACCCGGTAAGAATCACGTTGAATTCGGTCGCTTCCACGACGGGTGCTGCCACGGCAGCCGGTGCCGCTGGGCCACCACCACCACCGCCCGCTGCGGGTTCGATCTTGTGGGTTTCTTTGAGGTACTCTTTTAACTCAACCGCTTGCTTGAGGGTGAGGTTGGCGAGTTTGTCGCCGAGTTCTGCAATCGCGCTCATAGTTTTAATCCTTGTGTAGGAAGCTTCGGTGCCGGTTGAAGCAAACCGGCGACGATGCGTAATAGCAAAAATTCAGGGTGAGAAAAATTCCAACGAACTAGGATTGTTCGATCCCGGTAGTCTTCGTGGTCGTGTTAGCTAGCAGTCGGTGCCGCTTCGGTGACTTCAGCAGGAGCAGCTTTTTCAGCCGCCGCGGCAGCTTTTTCAGCAGCATCTTCGATCGTGTGAACCAAGCCGGCCAGTTCATTCACTGGACCCATGATGGCGGCTAGTAAGTTGGCCCCCGGCCCGAGGATCGTCCCGAGAACTTCGGCGACGGCCTCTTCGCGGGTCGGCATCTTTTTGGCGTCAGCGAGCGACACCGGGTTGCCGTCCGCAACGGCGGTTTTCACTTTGAACTTGTCCGGCGCCTTGGCGTCTTTCTTCGCGTCCTTGATCGCCGTGTCAACCGAGTTGCTGAGTTCCTTGATGTTGGCACCGCCCCAACACAGCAAGGTCGTGCTACTCCACACGTCGCCGGTTTTGATGCCGTTTTCGGTGAAGATTTTCTTGGCGTAAGAGTTCTTCACCATCTGGACGCGGATCTTTTTCGCCCGCAACGTCTTGCGGAACTGGAAGTCCGTGGCGGCGTCCACCTTGATTGGTTCAATGACGATGTAATCTTTCGCGCTGCCAAAAGCCTTACGAAGCGTATCGAGTTCGAGGGCTTTAATTTTCTTGCTCATGTCTTACCCGTGCGGTGTCCGCAGTTAGATGTGTTAAGTCGCCATCCGGATACCGGGGCACATGGTGGCCGACAACACGACGCCGTTAATGTAGTTGCCTTTGACGCCCGACGGCTTGGCCGCCCGCACGGTTTCGACGAAGGTGATGATATTTTCAACGAGCTTTTGTTCATCAAAGCTCATCTTGCCGACGCCCGCGTGAATCTGGCCCGTCTTGTCGGAGCGGTATTCGACTTTACCTGCTTTGAATTCTTTCACGGCGGCTGCGATATCTCCGCCCGCCGAAACCACGGTACCGGCTTTCGGGGTTGGCATCAGACCGCGTGGCCCCAGCACTTTCCCGAGACGGGAGACTTGACCCATCATGTCTTGCGTGGCAATGGCCACATCGAAGTCCAAAAAGCCTTCTTTTTGGATCTTTTCGACCAAATCAGAACCACCGACGTGGTCAGCACCGGCAGCTTTGGCCTTGGCGACGTTGTCCCCTTGGCAGAACACCGCAACCCGGACTGACTTTCCAATCCCGTTCGGTAATGCCACGCTGCCCCGAACCATTTGGTCGGACTGCGTGGAGTCGATACCGAGGTTGATGTGAACTTCGACGGTTTCGTCGAACTTCGCTTTCTTAAACCCCTTCAACATCGTGACCGCTTGCTTGATCGGCAGTGCCGCCAACGCACGGACCTTTTGGTCGATGTTCTTCAGGTGGTTGCGAAGCTTCTTACCCTTACGGGGCGATTTGCCGGCCCGTTTTTTCTTTTTCGGTGCTTGATCTTGTTGATCTTTGCCCGCAGCCTTCGGTGCTGATGCTGCCGCAGGAGTGGCAGGTGGGGTGGCGGCTTCGGGAGCCGCTTCTTTGTCATTCGCCATGATTCACAAAACTCCGGTTAGCGGGGGTATTCTGGTTGCACACGAGTGCAGGAAGAACGCAACCCCTCCCACTGGGCAGTGCCGAGTGGTGAAGGAGAAAAATTACAAATAGGACGATTTTACTGGACTGGCAACGGTTGGGCGTGATTTTCGCGTCATCACTCCGTCACAGTGAGGCCCATACTCCGGGCTGTGCCTGCGATAATTCGCGTGGCATGTTCCACATCGCGGGCGTTCAGGTCTTGCAACTT
>JAYSXU010000154.1:0-1943 GCA_043716965.1 Fimbriiglobus sp. | reverse complement strand
GGGGCCGTAGTCACGCTGTTTTCGGAGTCGATCTCGAAACCGCAAGGCCGTTGCCTTGCGGTTTCGCTATTTCATCACCTGGTTGATTGGTCGATCGGGAGTTGAATATGTCTTACGTTGTGTTGGCGGTTCTTGCGCACCCGGACGATGCCGAGTTTTTGTGTGCGGGGGTGTTGGTGCGGTTGCACCGGGAACACGGGTTTGAACTTCACGTGGCGACCATGACGCCGGGTGACTGTGGCAGTGCGGAACACACGCCGGACGAAATTGCAGCCATCCGCCGGGCCGAAGGCCAAGCGGGTGCGAGCGCGATTGGCGCAACTTATCACTGCCTGGAAGAACGCGACTTGCGGGTGATCTACGCCGAACCGCCCCTAGAGAAAGTCGTTCGACTCATCAACGAAGTTCGGGCCACCGTCGTCATTACGCACAGCCCGGACGACTACCATCTCGATCACGAACAGACTAGCAAAATCGTCCGCGCTGCGACGTTCGCAGCACCGATTCAAAACTTCCTCCACGGTCGGCACCGGCACAAACCGATCGACGCCATCCCGTACCTCTACTACTGCGATCCGCTCGAAGGCAAGGATGTTTTCGGCCAGCCGATCCGACCCGCGTTCCGCATCGACATCACGACGGCCATCGACGACAAAGCCCGAATGTTGTCGTGTCACGAAAGCCAACGGGCGTGGCTACGCAAACACCACGGCGTGGACAACCTCGTCGATTCGATGCGCGACTGGTCCGCGAAGCAAGGCCACGTGGCCGGCGTCGCCTTCGCCGAAGGGTACCGCCAACACCTCGGACACAGTTACCCGCAAGACAACATTCTGGCAAAACTGCTCGGCAATCTGTGATGCTTTCGATTTGTGCCCTGAAGGGGCGAAGGAACCTCCTCTGACCCTTCAGGGCAGTAGAGAATTCAGAGATTCGGTTCCACGGGTTCCACGGGTTCCACGAATCGCTCCACCCGTGGCTAAATCCCTTGACCCCTATCGGGGCCACCAAGCAAAGAAATTCCCCACCAACTTTTCAGTCAGCCACAGTCTTCCGCGAAAACCCGCCAACTCATCACTTCCCGTACACCGTCTTCGGGTCGAAAACGCGGTCGCCGATGGGTTGCAGTTCGCCGTGGGTGAGTTCGCGGAAGAAGCAGGATTTGTAGCCTTCGTGGCAGGCGGCGCCGCCGACTTGTTTCACTTTTAGCAGCACGGCGTCCGCGTCGCAGTCGATGTAGATGTGGGCCACTTCTTGCACGTTGCCGCTCTCTTCGCCCTTACGCCAAAGTTTGTTGCGGCTGCGGGAAAAGTAAACGGCGCGGCGGGTGCGGACGGTTTCGTCGAAGGCTTCTTGGTTCATCCACGCGATCATCAGCACTTCGCCGGTCTCGACATCCTGGGCAATCGCGGAGATCAGGCCACCGGCTTTTTCAAAGTTCAACATCGTCACATCACTCCCGGCCATTCTGGGCGTTGTCTTCAATGACACGCTGCACGTCGGAATTGTTCAGGGCAATAATAGTCCACAAGCCGAACCCCGCTGCGAACCACGTGAACGGAGAACAAATGCCGCACAGCATCACGGTGCTGACACCCACAATGGCGGCGACGTACACCCAGCCCACACCCTTCAGTTTTTCGATTCGCAGTAGCTTGTGGCCACCGATGGCAATCGGGATGCAATAAGGAATACTGAAGATCGCCACCATTGCGCCGATCGCAATCCACACTCCGGCGGTTTCTTCATCTTGTGCGTTCAGGTTGGGTTTGTCGAGAAGTGTGATCCCAAAAACAACTGCTGCGATGCCGCCGATCAAGTGGAGCGCCAAGCCGATCCACCCGGTGAGGATTAACCCTCGGGCGGGTACCAAGATCGCCGCTTTGGCGTCGTCGAGGTCTTCGGCTGTGATGGCGTGCGGACGCCGATTGCGGTTACGTCGG
>JAYSXU010000153.1:0-1944 GCA_043716965.1 Fimbriiglobus sp. | reverse complement strand
CGCTCACGACTTCGGGGTACTTCTCACCACCGCTACCGGCCATCTTGAGCATCGTGTAGGTGCGGGTGTACATTTCTTTCATGTACGCAGCCGGGGCGCCGGGCTTACGGCTCATGGAGTTCCACATTTTGAACTCTTGAATCGTCTTATCCAGCGCCGCGTCCATCACGAAATCAATCGCCGCTTCAAAGTGGAGTTCCCCCGTCGGCACGGCCAACAGCGTGCCGTAAACGGTCCACATGACGGCACGGACGGGCAGCTTTTCGATGTGCGGGTGGGCTTTCTTCGGCGGCTTGACCTCCGGCGCAGCGGGCCACGGAAGGCCCCGGCCTTCCAGGTAGGTCGTGGCGTAGTGTTCCAATGTCATTGACATACGCGACCGATATTGAAGGTGGGTAGACGACCGGCACACGACAAAGCGTTATTTCGTAAGCTACCCGTGAATCCGTCCGCTTACAAGCCACCCGTGCTTGTTCGGTGATCTTGTCTGAGTTACAGAGTGCGAAATGGGCACAACCGGAGTGGCCGCTACGGATTCCGATTTATTCAGCCGCTTGGCGGAACTCGCCCTGGCCGCAAACCGGGCGGATGTCGCGGGCGAATGCTTCCGACGAGCGGCCACGGCTGTACCGACGCAAGCCGGTGAGTCCGGCGAGCGTTGGCACGCGATCGGGATTCAACATCTCAACACTGGGAAAGTCCGGGAAGCGGAGGCAGCAATTCTGCAAGCCATTCGATTGCGGCCCGACAACGGCGTTTGGCACGACCACCTTGGCGTGGTCTTCGCCCAGCAAAAGCGACTCGCCGAGGCCGAAGCAACCTTCCGGTTAGCCGCCCGACTCGACCCGACCAACCCGTCCCCGCGACGCAACGTGATCCAGTCGTGCTTCGACCAGAAGAAGTTCGACGCCGCTGCAACCGCCATCCGCATTGCGTTGAAAAGCGAGCCGCACGCCGACGACCTGCGGTTGCAACTCGCCATTGCACTTTCGGAACTGAAGCACCTGGACGAAGCAGAAACGTTGCTACTGGAGATGTTGAAATCCGGTCACGCCTCGTCGCAATTGTGGAACCGGCTCGGTGTGGTGCGTGGCTTGGCGGGCAAATCGGAAGCGGCGATTGAATGCTTCCGGGAACAAATTCGCCTCGACCCGCAATCGGGTGGTGCCTACGCCAACCTCGCGGCCGGTTTGGGGCGAACGCAGAAGTGGGCCGAAGCCGTCGAAGCGGGTCGGGAGGCGGTGCGGCTTGATCCACAGAATGCGAGCGGTTGGGCGAACCTTGGCAATGCCTACCGCGATCTCGGACGGCTCGACGAAGCCCGACACGCTTTGTTAGAAGCCATCAAACTCGACCCCACTTCACACGAACCCTACGGCAACTACGCCCTCTCGCTTGCCATGAATGGCAACGTGCTCGAAGCGTTGCCGTGGTACGAAAAAGCGGTCCGGCTCAAACCGGATGTCGCCGAGTTGCGGTTCAACCGGGCGATTGCTTTGTTGACACTTGGCGATTATGCGAACGGGTGGGCCGAATACGAGTGGCGCTGGCGCACCGAGCAAATGAAAGGCCAACTGGCCACGCGGCAGTTCAACGCCCCGGTCTGGCGTGGCGAACCGTTGGCCGGGAAAACGATCCTGGTTCACACCGAGCAGGGGCACGGCGACACGATCCAGTTCGCCAAACTCCTACCCCAACTCGCCGACCGTGGGGCCAAGGTCATTGTCGTGACCGCACCGCCACTTGTCACACTGCTGCAAACGTGTCGTGGCATCACGCAAGCGATCCCGCCCAGCGACCCACTCCCTGTTCACGATTACCATTGCCCATTGATGAGCTTGCCGCTGTTGTTGCAACTGCGCGTTGAAACGATTCCATCCCACTCGCCGTACCTAACACCTTCACCGGATGCCGTGGCGAAGTGGCACCAACGGTTGGACAAGA
>JAYSXU010000152.1:0-1946 GCA_043716965.1 Fimbriiglobus sp. | reverse complement strand
GCGATTCGCCGTTCCGGCGGGTAGCGTTTACTTCACGGAATCGGCGGGCGACTTGCCGCACGACTCCGTATGCACGGATTCAGAAGATGTGGCACAAGGCTGGGGTTTCACACTGAGAGGAGTTTGGCCGGATGAAAACTGAAGCATCACGCAAGACGGTCGGCGGCTTGCTCGGGTTACATGCCCAATCGCCGCTGCACCCCGGAGCCGGCACCGCGCTGGGGGCTGTCGATCTCCCGGTCCAACGCGAACGGCACACCCACTGGCCCAACGCCGCCGGGTCATCGATCAAGGGCATCCTCCGGGACGCCTGCCGCGAACAGGTGGCTCAGATGCGCGATCTGGAATCGCAACCGCGTCACGATGACAAGGACGAGAAGCAAGCTGAGCGATCGAAGAACAAGCGGGAGAACGCCGATAACACATTGCTCATCAACGAACTCTTCGGCCCGCCCGCCAGCGTCGCCTCCGAGTTCGCCGGGTCGCTCAGCGTGACGGACGCGCGGCTACTCGCGTTCCCGGTGCGGTCGCTGAAAGGCGTGTTCGCCTGGGTCACGTGCCCTGCCGTGCTTGACCGGCTGACCCGCGACGCGGAGTTGGCACACACGGGCAGGCTGCCGGACTGCTCCAAGATCGCAACCGACTTGGATGACAAAAAGAAGAAACGGGACTTCCCGTGCGTCGTTTCTTCGGATTGCCCGTGCCTTATCGACGGGTGCGTGGTGCTGGAAGAATACGAATTCAAAAAGATCGAAGGGAACGCTGCCCCGGTCTCGCGCTGGATCAGCGAAAAGCTGTTGCCCACGGGTGACCACTACAAGGGGACGCGGGAGCGGTTCGTTAAGCACTTGGTGATCTTGCACGACGACGACTTCACGCACTTTGCCCGGTACGCCACGGAGGTCATGGCGCGGATCAAGTTGAACTACGACACCAAAACGGTGGACGGCGGGGCGTTGTTCTACCAGGAATTTTTACCGAGCGAGACGCTGCTGTACTCGGTCGTGTTGGCTAACCCGTCACGGGGCCGAAACGAGATACCGGCAGGTGAACTCCTGAAGCGGCTGGCGGACTGGCTGCCGAATTTGTTGCAGATCGGCGGGGACGAGACGACCGGCAAGGGGTACTGCGGCGTTCGGTTGCACATCCGCAACGGAGAAACGAAATGAGCACACTACCCAAGCTTCAATCACTCGACCAACGACGCGCCAACCACGCGAACGCATGGCTTATGAAGTTCGTGAAAGAACACGTGACACAAGATGTCAAAGGCAAGACCCTACCGGATGCCGTGGCCAAGAAATACGGCGTCCACGTCCGGCGATTGCCGATGCGGATCATGGCGAGCGGGCTGGGTCAAGCGATGGCTTTTTTGCTTGCCAAGAACTACTGCCCGGACTTGTTGCTCGCCCTCTCGGACTGGGTGCTGTACGCCCGCCCGAACAAGGTCCGCGATCCGAAAACCAATCCGGAGCCGAAGGAACTGCTGCTCGAAATCATCAAGAACGATTCCGAGTACGCCTAGCACGCGACCGCCGAGGTGCTGGCGTACCTGAAGTGGATGACGCGGTTTGTCGAGGCCGAGGAACTGGCCGGCGGCGACGACACGGAGGAGGACTAATCATGTCAGTACCAGTTGCCATCAGTGTCGCGGGCAAGGTGAAATCGAACACACACATAGGCCTGTTCATCGACAAGTACGTCGATTCGTGGGACATGGGGAAGTTCCAGGAGGGCGTTCAAAAGCCGACGGTTGAAAAGGCGGCAGCCTTGTCGGCCTCCGAGCCGCCGGGGGTCGATTGGAAGGACGTGTTCGCCCGCCAATCTGCGCTCCTTCACGGCGTGAAGGCGAGCGTCTGGTCGATGGCAACGGCGGCGCCGTTGACGATGCACCTGTCGCGGGCCTCGGCGCTGGAGAACGCGGGCCTCTGCCTGCACCGCGTCTA
>JAYSXU010000151.1:0-5719 GCA_043716965.1 Fimbriiglobus sp. | reverse complement strand
GAGCATGAAGCGGGTGTTGTTCCTCGAAGCCGGCGTCGTGTTCCGCTAATTCGGAAATTTCAAGTTGTTCAAGGTACTCAAAATGATCAGCACTCAAGAGGCTCCGAGCGCGGTCGATACGGCTTATGAACCCAGCCGGTCCGCGATTCGGTTGATGAACGTGACGAAAACTTACGGGGCAGGGGATGCCAAGGTCACGGCGCTCGATCAGGTCTCGCTCGATTTGCCGTATGGCGAATTGGTGTTGCTCGTCGGGCAATCGGGTTGCGGCAAGACGACGTTGATCTCGGTCGTGGCCGGGTTACTCGATCCGACCATCGGGGAAGTGGAAGTGCTCGGGAAGAATCTCACCAAGATGTGGAGCACGGAGAAAGTCAATTTCCGCGGCAAGCACATCGGGTTCGTGTTTCAGCAGTACAACTTGCTCCCCGCAATGAATGCGGTCGAAAACGCCTGTGTGCCGCTGTTGATTGCCGGCTGGAACCGCAAGAAGGCGATGGAAAAAGCGGCGCACTTGTTGAACAGCGTCGGCCTGGGCAACCGCTTGAAGTCATACCCCAATCAACTCTCGGGTGGGCAGCAACAACGGATTGTCATCGCGCGGGCACTGGTTCACGATCCTCAACTTCTCGTCTGCGATGAGCCAACTGCAGCGCTCGATGCGGCATCCGGTCGGGTCGTGATGGGGCTGATTAAACAAGTCGCGGTTCAACCGGATCGCGCCGTGATCGTCGTGACCCACGACAGCCGGGTGTACGACTTTGGCCACCGGCTCGTCGAGATGAGCGACGGCAAAATTGACCAAATCCGAACCCCCAACGGGCAACCGGATTGGGCGACATCGAACCATTAACCAGCTTATTCACCACGAATCAGACGAATGCCGAAAATGCTCAGCGAACTCGGTCGTGGAATATCTGATTCGTTCGCTCTCGCTCTGAGTTCTTGTGCCCTTGGATTTCTATTCGTTTGTTTCGTTTGATTCGTGGTTCCAATAGTGAACTGAACTCATGTCACCGATTTTAGGAGTGCGGCCATGTTGACACGTTATCTGTTACCACTCGCGTCGGTTTTAATGCTGGTTTTTGCAACCTACCAGATGACGAAAGCACAGCAACAACCGCCACTCGTTGTCCCGCCGGTGGAACCGGCGAAATCGCCTTACGCCACACAAGTCGCGGGGGCAGGGATCGTTGAACCGGAGAGCGAGAACATCTCCATAGGCTCACACGTTCCCGGAATTGTGGACCGTGTCTTCGTCAAAGTCGGCCAGACGGTTCGCACGGGTCAACCATTGTTTCGCCTCGACGACCGCCAACTTCGGTCCGAACTCGAAATCCGGGAAGCCAACGTCTCGAACGCCACGGCCATGCTCGAAAAGCTGAACCAAATGCCACGCGCGGAAGAACTCCCGCCGATCGAAGCCAAAGTCGCCGAAGCAGAAGTCATGCTCAAGGAACAGGTCAAACTTTACGATCGGTACCGAAAGCTGAGTGCCTCGAACGCGATTTCGGAAGACGAAATCATCCGCCGGGAAGCGGGGCTGGACGCGACGAAAGCACAACTCCTCAAGGCAAAAGCGGAATTGAAGCTGCAAGAATCTGGCTCCTGGCGCTACGACAAAGAGATTGCCAGCGCGAGTGTCCGGCAGTCGATCGCGCAGCGCGAACAAACGCGGACCGAGCTCGACCGACTCATCGCGCGCGCGCCTCGGGTCCGAAACACCGACCCGATTGCCGCAGTAGCAGGGTCGGCCACGGTGGTCGAAAACTCGGAGTTTGAAGTCCTGCAGGTGAACGTGCGGTCGGGCGAATTCGTGGGCGCCACAGCAGGCCCGGCGTTGATCGTGTTAGGGCAAGTCGGCAAGCTGCATGTGCGCGTAGACATTGATGAAAACGACATCGCCAAGTTTCAGAGTGGGTATGCCGGAGTGTCCAAGCCGCGTGGCAACCCGAACCAACAGTTCACCCTGAAGTTCGTCCGGGTCGAGCCGTATGTGATTCCCAAACGGTCGCTGACCGGCGGCAACACCGAACGAGTTGACACGCGGGTGCTGCAAGTCATCTACGCCATTGAAACAAAAGGTCAGACGCTGTACGTCGGTCAACAAATGGACGTGTTCCTTGATGCGATGGCGAAATAAGATGACAGGAAGTAGAGTCCCGTTGATTCCGGAGAGTTTGCATGATCGCCATCGCGCCGTCGATTTTAGCCGCCGACTTTTCCCGACTCGGTGAACTGGTCCGCATGATTGACCTTGCGGGGGCGGATCGCATTCACGTTGACGTGATGGACGGCCACTTCGTACCGAACTTGAGCATGGGGTCCGTGGTGGTGAAGGGCCTGCGTCCCGTTACGAAGCGCCCGCTCGAAGTTCACCTGATGGTGGAACAACCGGCGATGTTCGTCGATGGGTTCGTTGCGGCGGGTGCGGACACGTTAATCTTTCATCTCGAAGTCGTCCCGGACCCGCTCGAACTGATTACGCACATCCGGTCCAAAGGCATCAAGGTGGGGCTGGCGTTTAATCCGGATCATCCGGTGGAACGGATCAAGCCGTACTTGGGCGACATTGATGTGGCGTTGTGCATGACTGTGTTCCCCGGATTCGGCGGGCAAGCGTTCATCACGGAAAGCCTGGCGCGAATCGCGGCCCTTCGGCAATTGATCCAGTCTCAAAACCCCAATTGCGAACTCGAAGTCGATGGGGGGATCGACCTGAAAACGTGCAGTGCCGCCATCACAACCGGGGCGAACGTCATCGTGGCTGGCACCGCCATTTTCGCAGCGCTGGATGGTCCCGAAAAGGCGATGACGCAGTTCTTGGCGCTCGCATCGTCAACACCCAAACCCTGGGCGAAGTGATTTCACAAATCTGAAGAATTCCGATCGTGTCCAGTTCCGGTTCACTCCGACAACACTACTTGCTGGAGTTCTATCCCCACGGAGTTGCACGATGGGCCGTCGTTGGCTACTCCATGTCGTTGTGGGTGCTGGTTGTTTGGTCATGGCTCCAAACACGCCCCGGTTGACATCAGCACCTGTACCGGCAACTCTGAACGTCCACGCACCTCGGCTGGTTGATCGCCCGGATGATGTCGAATGGGAATCGTGGGCCAAGATGGACCCGGTTCGTTTTCTGGATGCTTGCCGCCTTCACGTTCAGACGCACTACCACGGTTATCACGCCACACTTGTGAAACAAGAACGGATTGGCGGTGTCTTGCACCCCACGGAAGAAATCGCCGTGACGGTACGGGAGAAGCCGTTCGCCGTGCTCATGATTTGGAAGCACGGCGCCCGCAAGATACTGGGGACCACGGTAAAGGGCACGCTGTTTGTTGCTGGGCAAAACGACGGCAAGATGATCGTGTGGCGGCCCGACGCCCTCGCTAGTTTCCTGCGGTTTTACGCGCTATCACCGTCGGACACCCAAGCCCGTGCCGCGTCGCGTTACAGCATCACGGAATCGAGCTTATCGCACACGGTTGACCGGACGTTTCAAGCGTGGTCCGCAGCGGCTGAGGTCGGTCGGCTGCACTGCCACTACCTGGGAAAACGCGCGATCCTAGAAGTCGGCGGGAGGGTGTGCCACGTCATTCAACGCACTTGCGACCCGGCCGAGGTGGATTTGTTTTTAAGGGACGATCCCCGGCAGAATCACAGTCCGGATTCAGGGGATGCGTTTCGTACCATCACGATTATGATCGACGCGGAGACGCGACTACAAGTCGGGTCCGAGTTGCGTCGCGCCGACGGGGAACGGATCGGGACGTACTATTTTCGGGACGTTGTGCAGAACCCACAAGTCGCACCGAATCAATTCACACCCGCAGCGTTGAAGGATTAATAAGCGGCGGTGGACTGGAACGCAGGACAGCTTGTCGGATCACGCTGAGGAACTCTTCAACACTGAACGGCTTGCTGAGAATCGCGGCGATACCCACGCCGTGGAGTCTGGCCTGAATGTGCGGGTCTGTGTGGCCGGTCATCATCACGATCGGTAAATCCGAGCGGGTTTGGCGGATGCGGGAGATCATCTCCTCACCGTTCAGTCTCGGCATCAAGAAATCGACAACCGCTATGTGATACCCGTGTGGGTCCGCTTCAAATAGTGCAAGACCTTCAACCCCGTCGGCACCGGAATCAACGTGAAAGCCGCGTTCGGTGAGCAACGCCGTGGTCAGGGCGCGGATATTGTCTTCGTCATCCACCACCAATGCTTTCCCAGTTGCTCGCCAGTGTGGTAGGGCAGTCTCGGCGTGGTGCGTGTGAGCCGGGTTCGCATTCGAGGTAGCGGCTAGCCCCTTGCTGTCGCGGGCGGGGAAAAAGACTTCGATCGTTGTTCCCGTCCCTAGTGTTGAAAAGACTCGAAGCGAAGCGTGATGAGATCGCACAATTCCGTGAACCGCGGCCAGCCCCAAACCACGACCCGTGAACTTGGTGCTGAAGAACGGCTCGAACATTTTCTCACGCACGGCAGCAGTCATGCCACAGCCGGTGTCGGTAACGCGCAGGATCACACCATTCCCCGTCGATAACTTGGGCACGAAGTGATCCAACGGTGGATCAACCCCGTGATGCGACCGCGTGCTGACGTGGATCGTGCCGCCGGTTTCCGGTAGCGATTCGGCGGCGTTTTCGATGAGGTTGTAAAGAAGTTGGCGAATTTGCGCCGGGTCTGCGTTGATAGGCGGAAGGTCCTGAGGCATCGAAAACAGAAGCTGTTTTGGCGGTCTCGTGACGGTGATTACGCTCGGGCGAGACTCGTGAATCAGCCGGTTCAAATTGGCCTCTCGAAGACTGAATCGACCGACACCAGCGTAGGCGACCATTTGGCGACAGAGACCCGCCGCGCGTTGGCAGGTCTTTTCGATTGTGTCGAGGTACGATTGGACGTCCGACTTGGGTGGCAACGTCGTGCGAGCCAATCCGGCGTTCCCGAGGATGACAGTGAGGATGTTGTTGAAATCATGTGCCACCCCCCCGGCCAGCATTCCCAGGCTTTCGCGCTTGCGGGCTTCTTGTAACTCGCGGTCGAGACCGACCCGTTCCGCTTCCGCCCGCTTGCGGGCGGTGATGTCCGTCGTGACCCCGATAATGTGATGGCTACCGTTCCGAGCGTTCTTGACGAACTCGCCATGCCCGGAGTACCAACGCGGGAAACCGTCCTCCGTGGCCCGCGACCCCCGGTGCTCGACCCGGAATTCGACGCCGTTTTGTATTGTCGCTTCGATTGCGGTGCGAACTCGGTCCCGGTCGTCCGGGTGAATGACGGCTAAAAAACCTTCGTAGCCACACACGATTTCGCCCTTCGTCAAGCCGAAGTAGGTCCCGTAGTCCTCCGAAAAAGTGGCGGTGCCGGTACTCAAATCGTAATCCCAGCCGATCATCCCCGCGCTCAGCAACGCGCTGCGTAACTGCTCTTCGCTCCGCGCTAGCGCCTCCGCGTCGTGTTGTCGTTGCGTGCAATTCAACACCAGTGACAGGATTGAAATCATCTCGCCGCGGTCGTCGAGCACGATGGAATTATGCCATTCGCAAAACAGCACGAGACCGGACTTGTGGTAGTTCCGGTTGAACACCACGTTGCGCGGTTCCACCGTAGTGAGCAGTCGTTGAATCACGCCCGCGACCCGTTCTTCGTCGTCAACGTGAACCAACTGCCATTCACGGGGTTGTTTCCCCAGAACTTCTTCCGCGCTCCACCCAAAGATTG
>JAYSXU010000016.1:0-6578 GCA_043716965.1 Fimbriiglobus sp. | reverse complement strand
AGACGCTGACGTGGACCAGCTTCGAGACCGTGCCGGTCCCGCTGGGCCTCGGCGGCACGTTCGACTTCGGGCCGACCGGCCAACAGGTCCAAACGCTGCCCGCGCCGAGCAAGCAATTCCTCTTCATCCCGGTCGGCCCGAACGACACCCTGGGAACGAACGCGAACGGCTACGGGTGGAACGCCCCGGTGAACGCCTTCGACCGCACCGCCAGCGACCCGTGGGGCACGCCGAGCGGCCCGGCCAGCAAGCTGTTGCAAGACGGCGCGTGGGGCGCGGCGAGTCCGGCGGGCGGCGACCGCAACTTCTTCGTCGCCGTGGCGCCGAACCAGCCGGTCCAGGTCAGCCTGTTCGTCGGCGACCAGTACGCGGCGTGGGCAACGATGGACGTGTACTTTGACAACGCCAAGGTCGGCTCGGTCACGCCGACCGCCGCCGGCAAGTTCACGCGGTTCGTGGCGAACTACACGCCGACCGGCACGGCGATGACGATCAGCGTGCGCCAGCCACTTTCGACGACGTACTGGGTGTTCAACGGCCTGGACGTGCGGCCCGTTTCACTCGTCGCGCCGCTGACCATCACCCGCAACGACGACGCGTTGGGAAGTGTGGCGAAACTGTCGGACGGCTTGACGCAAGACGTTTACGACGTGGTCGGCGCCCAGCCGAACGAAGTGGTCACGATCGACCCGACGTTCGGAACCCTGGTCGGGGTCGATGCGGACCTCGCGCTCAACGGCTTCCAAGTGGTCGCGGACGGCACCGGGAAAGCCAGCTTTACGCTGCAACGCCCCACCGGCAACGGCAACAACACGATCAACGTGACCGGGGCGTTCAACCAATCCTCGACCGCGAAGCTGTTCGGGGGTTCGACGGCATCGGGCGATTTTGTCCAGACCTATGGCTTGCCAACGGTGCGCCGATTGGATTTTGATTCGGTCAGCAGTCCAGCCACGACAGCCGTCGGGTACGTCGGGATTGGTTCGTCGCAAGTTTATATCAGTGCGGCTGGCAATGCACTTGGCTGGGTCGGCGGTCCGGCCACGAGCTTTGATCGCGGTGGTGCGTTCTCCAGTCTCGTTCGTGACGGCAACGTCGGAACAACCTCGACACCGGGCGATTTCCACCTCGACCTTGCAACAGCGGGCGATTATTACGTCACAGTGACGCTGGGTGATCCGGCGTACACGCGAGACTTCATGAACGTCGCTGTCGTGCCAGGGTTCGGTACCCTCGTCGCCGACCCCGACGTGACACTGACGAACCCGACGAACCTGAGCGGGGCGAACGGGCAGTCGAACACTGTCACTGTCCACGTCACGACGAATGCAACGGGGCAGTTGCGATTGCGGTTCACCAACACGGGCGGCTTCGGGTACTGGTCCGTGCAAACACTGGAAGTCCGCCCGGTTGCTAACCGCGCGACACACGGCTTAACGCTGCTATCGCCCGCCACCGTGAATGCCGACGGCACTACGTTGGCGACGTATCAACTCACGGGTGTCACCCCGTCGTCACTCGTGACAATTGGGACGCAATTCGGCGTGGTGGATTCGTACTCCAACGGCAAGTCGTTCGTGCCCGACGCCAGCGTCGGTGCGGGCGGGTATGTCGGCTTCCAAGCCGTCAGTGACGGAACCGGAAAAGTCCAATTCCGTGTCAAATCGCCACAATCGCCATCGGACATCACGGGGAAAGTGTGGGCGACGGAACTCACGGGCTTGGGGGCGAGCAGCCTGTCGCAACTGTACGTCGGGGTTGGAACGGGTGGCCCGGCGACGGCGCAACGGTTCGACTTCGATTCCGGTGCGAGTCCGACCGCGACAGGGTTCACCGGGGTTCGTGGGACCGATCTCTTTAATGCAGTATCTGGATTCGGCTGGAAGTCTGCGGTTGGCGATTACGATCGCGGGGCGGCTGCCGGTACTACGACGCCAGACCTGTTCCGCGACGCCACGTGGGGTTACGGCTACACGGGTGTGTTCCAAGTCGCCGTGACGCCAGGGGCCGCGATGAAAGCCCGTGTGTATGTCGGTGATTCCTACGCCGGGTGGCCCGGAATCACGATCCTCGCCGAAGGCGGCACCCCGGTGACGTTGAACCCGAACGTCAACCAGTACCTCAACGCCGTGGTGAACGGCACCGATGTGAACAACGACGGCAAGTTCGACATCTCGATCTACAACCCCGTCTCCGGCGTCTGGGTGCTATGCGGCCTCGACGTGACGACAGCGGCGGGTACGTTACCTGCGCCGACCGTGTAATCCCGGTGTGGCAAAATTGAACCGCGATCGGCACTAGGAACACGTATTCCTGGTGCCGATCGCGGTTCAATTTTGTTCTCTAGTCGCTTCCGCACAGCACGAGGCAGTTACTTACAACATGGGTTTGCCACGAAGTTGAATGATGACCAACTCCACACCGACCGCAAATGCCATCGCAAAATAGATGTAGCCTTTATCCAGGTGCTGCCCCAATCCTTCGGCCACGAGCAGAACGCCGATCAAAATGAGGAAGCTGAGTGCCAGGATTTTGACGGTCGGTCGATTCTCAACAAACCGACTAATCGGTCCCGCAAACACCAACATGACCAACATGGCGATCACCATTGCGATTACCATCACGAACACATCGTCCACCATCCCCACGGCGGTAATCACGGAGTCAAGTGAGAAGACAATGTCCACGATTGCAATCATCACGATGACTTTTAAGAAGCTCGACCGACTGGCCGGTTTCTTATCATCCTCTGTCTTGGCGTGTTCAAGCTTTTCGTGCATCTCGAAGGTACTTTTGCCGATCAGGAAAAGCCCACCGGCGAGCAAGATGATGTCCCGCCACGAGATACCGCGGGCTTCGAGCGATTCAAAGAACGGCATGGCAGGCAGTGTGAAAACCGGCTTAGTCAGACCGAGCAAAAATGACAGCGTCATTAACAACAACAACCGTGTCCCCAGCGCAGCCCCCAGGCCAATCCACCGCGCACGCGGGCGTTGTTCTTCGGGTAACTTCCCCGTCAGGATGGCCAGGAAGATGACGTTATCCACCCCCAAGACAACTTCCATCAGCGTCAACGTGATGAGACCAATAATGATGGAGACAAATGACGTATCTTTGGGGTGCTTGAATTCGAGGCGTGCGACCTCCTTGGCTTTGACGGCGACCAAATTTCCTTCGGCATCTTTGTAACTGAAGGCGTCAACTAAAAGCGAACCCATGACGTGGAATTTATCAACCATCGTGACGCTAGCGATTGCGGGCTTGTCCGGCGACTCCGGTAGCGACACGTCGACTGTTTTAATTTTGGTTACGTCGAGATCCATCGCGCCGTAGGGGCTTTCGACGGAGATGCTTTTCAGAAGGAACGTCCCGAGAAATTTTGACCCGTCAACGAGTTCCAATTCCACATTCACGAAATCAGACGACAAGCCAGTTGCCGAGTTGATGCCGCCATATGCCGTGTTCCACAACCAAGCCACAAGCAGAACCCCGGCGAAGACCACCGTTAACCGTTTTGCCGAAAACATAGTCCCGATCCTTAAATAAGTGTCACTGTCCGCATGTTGTACCAAAGGTTCCCCCATCCTGACAAGCAGTTCAGGTGCCACCAACTTCTGGGGTGGTCGATCTGGTACTCGATGTACGTGTTTGCAAAAAATTTGCCCGAGTTGGTTGTTGTTGAATATGATAACTGGTAGATGATACAAACCCTTCGATTCCTGTTCGCACCGACACTGGCTGGTACCCATCCCAGCCGGCCAAGTCGCATCGGCATGGGCTTCACCTGACTCTTCCTGTCGTAATTGCATCGGCGTGTCCGTGCATCGCGTTTTTCATTTTTCCGTGACTCTTATTGCTAGGTACTGCTGGTGCAGCAGCATCGCTTGAATTCTGACATCGCTGAAAGCGATGATTCGGTGCCACTCCGCGAGTTGCACCGAATCATCGGGGGACTGTGTGCGGATTGCCACACTACTTTTTCAGCACGGGAAGCCGTTTGTAGCATAGCGCTAGGGTTTAAGAATGTCCCCCGATGTGTACCGTGCCTGAGCTTGCGACTTGATCGCAACGTCGATGATTTCCGCACGCAACTGCTCGAATACGTCCTCCGCCGTGAATGTTACACAAAGGCGTGGCGGGAAGCGGAGCGAATGGACGGTTCGACGGATTGGGTTTCCGTGCGATCCCTGACAACGACTGACCCGAGCGAACGCCACGATCCGGTTCCGTTTACGGAGCAATGGGATGCCGGCGACATGGGTTGTGGCGAACTCGTGATGGCGCTGCGGATGCGGTTGAACACGCTGGCTCCGGGAACCGTCATTAAGGTCACGGCCACTGACACGGCGGCTCCCGAAGACCTGCCCGCGTGGTGCCGACTGACGGGACATACCCTGCGAAGTTTCTCACCCCCGCATTACTTCATCCAACGAAAAGGATCCTGACCCATGCCTGGCAAATTCACCGTCAGTTTAACGGCGGCAGCCAACGA
Source organism: Fimbriiglobus sp. (assembly GCA_043716965.1). Lineage (GTDB taxonomy): Bacteria > Planctomycetota > Planctomycetia > Gemmatales > Gemmataceae > Fimbriiglobus. The sequence goes on along the minus strand of JAYSXU010000016.1, from coordinate 2,086 downwards.
CCCAGACAAAGCGACCGTCGCGTTCGTCGTCGCAAACGCGGCGGTCGCGTCCGACAAGGACACGGTCGTTTTCCTGAGTACGGAAGCAGTGCGACTCGCTGTTCAAGGGGCAGCGGACGGTATCGTGGAAGACGGCTTCGCACCACTGAAGCAGTTGATCGAGAACTTCGCGGCGGCGGGCGGGAAGATTTTCGTCTGCTCGCCGTGCTTCAAGAAACGGAAGCTCGACGAGACCGCTCTTGTTCCGGGGGCGATTATCGTCGGCGGTGCCAAACTGGTCGAATTCATGGGCGAGAGTTGCCCCAGCGTTTCCTACTGAGCCACACCAATGACACGATTCTTACCACTGGCAATGATCGGATTTTCGCTGCTATCAACGATCGGTTGCAATGGCGGCGCACCAACCCGGACGCAGGCCGAGATGGACCGAGGTAAGCTAGCCGTGAACACGGTTCTGGAAGCCTGGAAAAAGGGCGAACCGACCGACAAGCTGAAGTTAGGGGCGGACCCCATCACGTTCAGCGAAGACTTTCGGCGAACGCACACGCTCGTCGAATTCACCGTCGGTGCCGCGACCGTGCCGGACCCCCGCACAATTCAATACGCCGTCGTGCTGAAATTGAAGGACAAGAAAGGCAAGCTCGAAGACCGCGACGTGATGTACCTAGTCGAACTGAACAATCCGATTCGTGTTTCCCGTGACCCGTACAACTGATCGACCACAATGACTGACGACTGGCTCGACCAACACCTGTTCCCGTCGCACGTCTGTTTCGACGGCGGCGACCTCGATTGCGGCAACGGTTTGCTGCTGTTGATCCGTCGGCACATCGACCCACTTGATTCGGGCCAGTTGCTGGAAATCCGCTCCACCGATTCCACCGTCGAAGTCGAGCTTCCGGCTTGGTGCCGGTTGACAAGCAACGAGTTGGTCTCGAAGACCAAGACCGGCAACCAACGCAGTTTCCTGGTCCGCAAGGCGAGTACGAGAAAGTTGGAACCCACCCGCCCCGTTGCGATTGACAAGCCGGTGACACTCCCGGTCGCGGCGCATCGCATCCCGCCGTTTGCGGTCATGGGCGTCGGCAGTTGGCCGAGGCCGGGGTGGTTGCTTCGGGCGTTGCACGACCGGCTGAGCGGCCGGCTATCCGAAGCGGATTTCCAGCAGACTGCCGATGATGCGGTGCGACTGACGGTTGCCGCCCAAGAACGCGCCAACGTAGATGTCATCACCGACGGTGAACAGCGCCGCGACAACTACGCCAGCTTCGTGGGTGGTCGGCTGGACAACTGCCAACTGATCCCGATCACCGATCTGCTTCCATACGTCAACGATCCGGAGCAATTCGCAACGGAACTCCAAGCGTTGGACGTGCCAGCGGAGCAAGTCCGCCATCCCGCCGTGTTCGGCAAACTGAGCCGCTCCCAAACACTCGCCGGACATGAACTCGAACAAGTTCGCAGTTGCACACCCAAGCCAATCAAGGTGGCGTTGCCCGGCCCGTATTTGCTCGCCCGGACCATGTGGCTGGAGTGCGTCACCGACAAAGCCTACCAGAGCCGCGAGGAACTGGCGGACGACATCGTCCGGGTGTTGCGTGAGGAACTCGCCGCACTGCTGGCTGCCGGTGCCGCGATCGTGCAGTTCGATGAGCCGGTGCTAACCGAGGTCGTCTTCGCGCGCAAGACCGCTGGGCGCTCGTTCATGTGCGGCGCTCTGGGAGAGAAACGAGACACCGCAGAAGAATTGGCGTTTGCTGGGCAGTTGATTCGTTCGGTGTTGCACGGGTTCCCCAAGGACCGCTTGGCGTTACACGTTTGCCGTGGAAACTGGTCGCGTGATGAATCGGTTGCGCTGAGCGGCGCTTACACCCCCTTGGTTCCGCTGTTTCAAACCCTGCCGGTCGGCACGTTCTTTCTCGAAATGGCCACCCCCCGCGCCGGGGAACTTGAAGCGTTACGGGAGTTGCCACCCGATGCCCGCATTGGCCTCGGAGTCGTCAACCAGAAACTCGACCGCGTCGAATCGGTCGAAGAAATTATCGCCAAGGCCGATCAGGCGGTTCGCCTTTTTGGCCCGGAGCGA
>JAYSXU010000150.1:0-1950 GCA_043716965.1 Fimbriiglobus sp. | reverse complement strand
GTCCGGCTTCATCCGGGGACAGGTCGAGGCGCCACGTGGCGTCGTCGGGCCACTCGGTTTCGGACGGGTCGAAGGCGACGGCGATGGTGCGTTCGGAGCGATCACTGACCACGCCGCGAAAACTCGCCGGGCGAGCTTTCCCGCTTTGCGTCAGCACCACCGGCGCGCCGGGTTGCAGGCGGTTCGGCGGCAGCGGTTCGGGGCGTTGACCACGGGTGAAGATCAAAATCATTCGACCGCCCAGGCCAATGTCGTCGTCGCGGATGACGAGGTTTCGCAGGCTGGTGCCGTCTTCCGCAGTGCCGTTTTGGGCGCGGAGCTTCATCTGTTGCCGTTCGGCGTCGGCTTCCAGTTGCAACAATCGCGTAAGGTGGTCGAAGTGGTTCGGACCGGATTCGCGGGCCAACTTGGAGGTCAGCCGGACGCGGATCGGGTAATCGCGGAACGTCGCGCCGTCCAGGGCCGTGACCAGCTTGGACGCGGCGTTGTCCGGGATATCCACGATGGCAGTGTTGCCAAGAAACACAATCTTGCCGATGCGTTTGCCGTCGATTTTACCGTGGGTCGCCACGAACCGCAGTACCTCACCCGGCGTGGCGTTGCGCGGCAATCGGTCGATGTTCAGAGTTGCCATGATAAGGGATCGCGTTCGCGTTGACTGGCGTTGACGGTGGTTGTTGGGAACGCGCTGGCGAGTTGCACGGCGAGGTCTTCGATACCGGGGCGCTCGGTGGCGTAGTGACCGGGCAGGATCACGGCGATGTTCGCGGCTTGTGCGGTTAAGCAATCGTGGAAGCGAAGTTCGCCGGTCAGGAAAACATCGGCTTGGGCGGCGATGGCATCCGGTAAAAACTCCCCCGCTGCGCCGCACGCAATTGCCACACTCTGCACGAGCTTGCCCGGATCGCCGACCAGTTGCACGCCGTTGGCGTTCAACTGGGTTTTCGTCAGCTTCGCCAAATCGCTCAACGGCACGGGTGCCGCTAATTGCCCGATGCGGCCTTCACCACCGGTTGATTTACCGCGTAGTGGGTACACGTCAAACGCCGGTTCCTCGTAGCTGTGCGATTGCCGCATCGCGGCAATCACGGCATCAACGCACTTCTCCGGTACGACCACTTCGAGCCGCCACTCGCTCACCTCTTCGCGCCGCCCCTTCTCGCCAACGGTCGGGTTCGTCGAATCGGTGCCGAAGAACGTGCCGCTTCCAGGAACGCGAAAACTGCACTGCTCGTAGTGTCCAATGTGTCCAGCGCCTGCCCCGAACATCGCATCCGACACCTTCGCCAAGTCCGCTTCCGGCACGAACACGACGAGTTTGCATTCCGCCTTACTCGTGACTTTGCGTAGCGGTTGAACGTCGGTCAGCCCGAGGCGGCGCGCCAATCCGTCGTTGATTCCACCGGGGCAATTGTCGAACGAGGTGTGCGGCGAGTAGACCGCGATGCCGTGGCGAAGCAGTGGCAGTAACAGGCGGCCATCGGGGGTGTGCGGGGTTAGCTTTTTCACGCCGCGAAACATCACCGGGTGGTGGCTGACGATCAGTTCAACCCGCTCCGCAATCGCTTCTTCAACGACATCCGATGTGATGGTCAGGCAAGTCAAAATGCGGTTCGCGGGCAACGCCGGATCACCCGCAAGTAAGCCGACGTTATCCCACTCCGCCGCGAGTGAAGGCGGGGCGAAGCGATCCAGATATGCCACTACATCAGCAACGGTCGGCATGAAAAACGACCCCCGGTTTGACAAGTACCCTACCCATCACACTACGGAAAGGGTGTCGCTAAAAGCTCTGGGCCTCGGAAAAGCAATTTTCACTACAGAGACACAAAGACACAGAGTAAACCAATACTGTTAGGAGTTACGCAGTCGCGGTGTTTGGCGTGCGGTAGATTGGGGTCGTTCGATACGCGCGGATGGCATCCTGGACGATCTGCCACTTTGCGGTCA
>JAYSXU010000149.1:0-5730 GCA_043716965.1 Fimbriiglobus sp. | reverse complement strand
CTCGAAGCTCGACCCGACCTACAAATCATTGGGTACTTCCCGGCAGTGGAAGGCCGTTGAGGTGCCCCTTGTCCACTTTTTGCTGCATCGTCCGGGCGTTGGCGGGGTTTGTGATGTAATACACGTTGTTGACGACGACCAACTTCAAACCGCACATATCAGATAGCAAATCCAGCACGGTGTGGAGCCGCACGTCATCGAAGGTGCCGGAGACGATCAATTCATTGGTTTTTTCACGCTCATTCCGCGCATCCAAAATGATGTTCGCACCAGTCATTCGCTTCAGTTCCTGTACGGCTTCCGATATCGGTTTGTTGTCGATCGAGAAGAAAACTGGCGCACCAAGTTTCTGTTCAAGCAGGACGTGAGCGCTGTTGCTGAACAGCTTATACGCTGGCCCGATCACGATTTGGTTTCCACGAATGCTGTAGCTGCAATTTGCAGGAAAGATGGTCACCAAATCGGAAAGGAATTCACCAAGAGTGCCAGAAGTCGAGATATGTGCGGGCATTTTCATTTCACCCATCTTCAAATCGGCAGGTATCCCACTATCTTCCGAAGTCGGATCGTGGAGTCGCTTGAACGCAGCAAGATCGAACCGGAAAGCGACTTCAAATTCTTGAGTTAACTGGGCAAACACTGCCTCAACCGTGAGGCCAATTACTTGTAGTTTCAGTAACCGCTTGCCCAGTGCGTTACGCACGCGGGCTTCATCCTTAAGCCCTGTGTTGTCCAGGCTGTCGAGTTTTGCGGTCTCAGGTTTATCTTTGGGCGCGTCCAGCTTCTCCGCAACCTTCGGTTTCGGCTCCGCCTTCACGATGGGCTTTGCTTGGTCCTCAGCGGTGGCGGTGTAGTAGCCCATGCCGGCGGTGCCGAGTAGGCCGGCGGCGATGAGGCTGGTGGCCACGAGTTTGGTCAGGTTCGTCATGGTCGTTTGCACTCCGTGGGCGATGAGCAAGGCGGGCGAAAGCTCCGCGTGGCCCATCGTGAATTTGAGGACAGATTCGGTAGTCTTCAGGAACAGATCCGTGGCGCGAACACCGGCGTTGGCGCACTCAGGAAGCAGTTGATCCAACCCAACTAGCGTGCCCAGCGCGACGCCGCGTTTGAGCAGCCGGTCTTTCAACTTCTGCTTCGCCGTGGCCAGCCGGGAATCGACGGTGCCACGGGGGCACCCGAGAATCTCGGCAGCCTCCGTGTTGGTCCGGCCTTCGAGACTACACAGCACCAATACGCTGCGGAACTTGTCCGGCATCGCTGCCAACTCTTCCGCGACGATGGCTCTCAACTCCCGCTGGGCGACCGTTTCGGACGGTTCACAGGTCGTGCCCGGCGGATCGTTCGCCAGTGGTTCGGTATCCCGTCTCGCGTTCTGGCGGCGTGCCTTCAACGACACCAGTTGCGCCACACGGTACAGCCACCCGGCCAGCGATTCCCGGTTGCGAATCCGCTCCGCATCGCGGGCCAGTACCAGAAACGTGGCTTGAAACGCATCTTCCGCATCGACGGCGTTGTGCAGCCGCGACCGGCAGACACCCAACACCGCCGCGCCGTGTCGTTGCAAAATCGCCCCGAACGCCGCTTCGTCCCGGTGGGTAGCGAAGCGGTCCAACAGGTCCGCATCACTGCCAGTCGGCGGCGGTGCCAACCGGCGTGCAAATGCCGCCATCAATCGGGTCGAACCAGTTGCCATCGCGGACTCCGTCGCACATCGGGTCTAGGAGATAGTTCCCGGAGCGTTCAGGTTACTTCGATTTGTTTTGGATTTGTTGTGAGAAGTGCGGAAAAAGCAAAAGCAAAGCCCATCAACGATCGTTGATGGGCTTTCGGGGGTTACTTCTTCAGTTCCAGTTTCACGGAGTGGATGTACAGGTTGAGGTCGTACTCGTTTTCCTTGTACGTGTCGTTCAGGAACGCGATTTCGAGCTTCGGGTCGCCTTTTTTGAGCTTGGCCTTGAAGGTGTATTCCTTCGTCTCGGTCGCCTTCAACTCGAACGACTTCTCGACTTCCAGGTCGCCGACTTTGAGGCTCATTTTGGCCTTCTCGCCTTTGGCTTCATCGCAAGACGCTTCGATGGTGATGGTGTACTCGCCGTCTTCGGGGATCTTCGCGGCTTGAGTGGCCTTGCCGTTGGTGTAGAAGAAGATTTTGCCGTCCCCTTCGTTGAACCCGACTGCCTCGGCCGCGCCTTCAAATTTGAAGTCCTTCAACTCCAACTTGATCGCGTCCGCCGCAAACGCAACACCGACCGCCAAACAGGCCACAATAGCCGTAGCAACAAACTTCCGCATGGAGAGACTCCTTGAGAGCGATTCCGACGTGATGTGAAACAACCCACAACAACCAGACGAGCACCCATCATAATAGGAACTGAGGGTGAAGTAGGGCAAGGGGCTTTCTACCCGCCGATGCTGTGCATGGTGCGGTCGGGTTTGATGAACTCGGCGGTGTTGAAATCGTGCCCCGCCCACTTGCCCGCCACGTTGGTGCGGATGATTCGGGCCAGTTCGGTTTCGTCGGGGTGGCTACTCCGCAGGATCGCTTTCACATCGACTTCGTTCCGGGCGAACAGGCAGTTGCGGAGTTTGCCGTCGGCGGTCAGGCGGATGCGGTTGCAGCTTGCGCAGAAGGGGCGCGACACGGACGCAATCATGCCCACCCGCCCGCGACCATCAGCATAGTCGTAGTCGAGTGCCGGGGCCTTCGGGTCGTGGTTCGCTGCCACTTGAAGCGGGGCGACTTCGCGGTTGAGGAAGTCAAGCAATTCAGCGGCGAAGAACACTTTGTCGCGTTCCCATGCCTCGGCACCGATCGGCATGTATTCGATAAACCGCAACTCGTAGCCATTCTCACGGCAAAACTTCGCCAATGGAACGGCGTCGTGTTCGATGAACCCGCGGATGGCGACCGCGTTCACTTTGATCGGCGAAAACCCAACCTGTTGGGCTGTGGATAACCCGTCAATAACTTGATCGACACCGTCACGCCGCGTGAGTTCATGGAAGCGGGTTGGGTCGAGTGTATCCAGGGACACGTTCAACCGTCGCAACCCGGCGTCGAAGAGTTCGGCGGCTTGTCGGGCGAGCAAAATGCCGTTGGTGGTCAGCCCGACATCGACGATACCGGGGATCGCGACGATCATCCGCACCAGCGTAGCCAAGTCGCGGCGCATCAGCGGTTCGCCACCCGTCAGGCGGATTTTGTCCACGCCCAACGTTGCCGCAACGCGGACGAATTGGGTGATCTCCTCGAACGTCAACAACTCATGCTTGTTCTGAAACGTCACGTCTTCGGGCATACAGTACGTGCAGCGCAAATTGCAACGGTCGGTGACAGAGATGCGGAGATTATTGTGAACGCGACCGAAGCCGTCGATGAGTCGGCCCGAACTCGGCACGGGTGCCGAGTTCGTTGTGAAGTCCGTGATTTGTGGCAGTGTTCGTCGCAGACTCATGACGGCCCGCCAGTCGGATGCACCCACTCGGATTCGCCGGTTGGGGTGGTGTCCTTCTTCCAAATGGGCACGAGTTCTTTGAGGGTGTCAATGGCGTAGCGGCACGCTTCAAATGCGTCAACGCGGTGCGGGCAACTGACAGCGACCGCCACACTCACTTCGCCGACACCCAGGCGGCCCAGGCGATGAACCAGGGCAACTTCTCCAACCGGCCACCGTGTTCGCACTTCCGCCTCAATCACTAGTAGCTTCTTTTCCGCCATCGGTGCGTAGGCGTCGTAGTCCAGGAACACGGTCACCTCGTCCCCGGTCAAATCGCGCACGGTGCCGAAGAACAGCACCACCGCGCCGCAGTGCGACGCGCGGACATGTTCCGTCAAAACCGCGTAATCAATTGGCTCGTGGGTGAGTTGAATCATACCCGCAGTGTATCAGCCCCCGCTCACGGGCGGAATGACCGCGACTTCATCCGTAGGCATCAACACCTGCGAATCGTCCGCGAAATCGTGATTCACCGCAACCCGGCAACGGTCGAGCAACCCAGCCAAGTTCGGATGGTTCGCAACCAGTGCGAGACGTAAATCAGTCACCGTGGCATGGGTCGGAAGTTCCACGACAACGTGCGACGCGGCGACGATGTCCCGTAACTTGGCGAAGAGTTGCACTGTCAGCGTCATGTCACTTGGTCCATTTTCACCACGAATCACACGAATTGAACGAATACAACTATCAATCATTCCTGCCAACTGATGGGAGTCAGTACCCGAAATAGACAAGCCTGATTTCATTCGTCCTATTCGTGTGATTCGTGGTTAACAAGTTTTGTGTTAATCCGTGGTCCGTTTGCCGAGGCGTTTCCCCAACTTCCGGCGAAGCTCGGGCATTAGGCCGTAGGCGAGGGCGAGGTATTGCACCGGGTGCAGCGTGCGCTTGCCACTGCCGTCTTGCATTTGCATTCGGCATGTCGCGCATTCGGTGGAGCCGTACATAATTTGCGTGCGGCGAAGTTCGGCGAGCATCGGTTCCCCGGCGATCAGGGACGGCCCGTAGTTCGCCACGTTCAGGCCATACGTGCCCGCCATGCCGGAACAGCTTTTGTCGATCGTTTCCACTTGCAACGCGGGGATCAACGCCAGCAACTTCGGCCCGGCGATGGGTCCGGGCAACGCTTTCACGTGGCATGGCACATGGTGCCCCAACGTGAGGGGCAGCGGTTCAAAATCGGTGCGAAGTTGTTTCGCTTCGTGCAACTCCCACAGAAACGCTGTGAGTTCCGTCGTACTTTCGGCCACCAGCTTCGCATCTGGGCTATCCAGTAAATCCAAGTAATCTTGCGTGAGCGCGACGGCGGCGGTTGGTTCACTGCACACGATGCGATAGCCTTCGCGGGCCAAAGGGGCGAGGGTGCGGATGTTGTACGCGGCCACGTCGCGGGCGGTTTCGATGTCACCCTGTGCGAGTGGTGCCATACCACAACCCCGTTGCCGCCGCGGGACGTGAACGTCAATCCCGTTGTGCTGTAATACCGCAACCGTGGCGAGGCCGATCGACGTGTCGTTGTAGTTGGCAAAGGTATCGACGAAGTACGCGACTTTCGTGGCGGGATTCGGTGCGTTCGTGGGTCGGGCGCCGAGTCGTCGGACTCGTTGAAGAAAGGTACGAGAGGCGAACTTCGGCAGGGTTCGCCTGCGAGCAATGCCGAAGATTTTCTCGGTCAACCAGCGGGCGGGAGTTAGCCACAGCAGCAGATTCGTGGTGAAGGCAAACGAGCTAGCCAGTGCGGTGAATCCTTCCATTCGCGCCAGCACCCAGTCGTCGCGGTCGAGGCCGTTTTCGGCGTGGTATGCGGCTTTGGCTTCGAGCATCAACTTCGGAATATCGACGCGGCCACGGCACTCGGTGCGACACATTTTGCAATTCACGCACAGTTCCGCAACCGCCTTCACGCTCTCCGATGACAGTTTCAGCTTGTCGGTTGGTTCACTCAGCATCGCGCGCATGAGGTTCGCTTTGGCACGCGGCGTGGCGGCCTCCGACCCGGTCGCGTGAAACACCGGACACATCCGCCCGACGGTCCGCGTTCGGCAATCACCGCAACTGTTGCAATTGGCCACTTCCACTTCAATCTGGGACTGAGTCCAAAGCAACAACGGCTGACGCGGACTCGCTTTCTCCGGTTCCGCACGGAAAGGCCAGGCGGCGCGGCTCGGGTCCGGGGCGATGAGTTTGCCGGGGTTCAGGATGTTCTTCGGGTCGTAGATCCGCTTCAGCTCGG
>JAYSXU010000148.1:0-5737 GCA_043716965.1 Fimbriiglobus sp. | reverse complement strand
CGTCGTCCGTGGCCGTCCGTGCCACGATCAGGACTTCGTAGTAGTCGCGCTTATTCCCCATCGTTTCCCCAGCAGCAAAATAAGAAAAGGCGAAGAGGAAGGCGGCGTTCCGATCTTCCCGTTCACCTTTTCCGTGTGCCTGATACCGTTGCGTCTGGCTTACGCAACCGCGCCCGCGACCTTGGACTTCTTGTCGTCGTCGTCGATCTTGGTGACCATGACTTCCGTGGTCAGCATCAAGCCGGCAATGCTCGCGGCGTTTTGCAACGCGGAGCAGGTCACGACCGTCGGGTCGATGATGCCGGACTTAATCATGTCCACGTAGTCGTCCTTGTTAGCATCATAGCCCATGTTCAGGCTCTTTTCACCGCGTGATGTCACTTCGTCCGCGATAACCGCGCCGTCGGTGCCGCAGTTCTCGGCGATGGTGCGGAGGGGCTTCAAGAGAGCGCGGGCGATAATCATCGCCCCAATCTTCTCGTCGCCCTTCAGCTTATCGGCGAGTTGTTCGACGATCGGGATGCAACGCAACAGGGCCGTGCCGCCGCCGGGGACGATGCCCTTATCCACCGCCGCACGGGTCGCGTGCAAGGCGTCTTCGATGCGGCCCTTGGTTTGTTTCATTTCCGCTTCGGTCGCGGCCCCAACGCGGATGATCGCCACGCCGCCGACCAGCTTCGCCAACCGCTCGGTGAACTTTTCCTTGTCGTAGGACGACTCGGTCTGTTCCATTTGCGTGCGGATTTGTTGAACGCGACCTTCGATGGCTTCGAGCCGCTTCTTGTCGAGTTTCTCGCAAATGATCGTGGTGTTTTCCTTCTCCACGCTCACGCGGTCGGCGCTACCAAGGTGTTCGATGTCGATGCTTTCCAACTTCAAGCCGAGGTCTTCGGAGACGAACGTACCACCCGTCAGGGTCGCAATGTCGCCGAGCATCGCCTTGCGACGATCGCCGAAACCGGGTGCCTTCACGGCACAGATTTCGAGCAAGCCACGCAGCTTGTTGACGACCAACATCGCCAGGGCTTCGCTCTCGACATCTTCAGCGATGATGAGCAACGGACGACGAGCTTGGGCGACTTTTTCGAGCAGTGGCAACATCTCGCGGACGTTGGCGAGCTTCTTTTCGTACAGCAGAATCAGTGGGTTCTCGACTTCCCACTTCAACTCCGCCGAACCCGCGGCGAAGTACGGCGAGATGTAGCCTTTGTCGAACTGCATCCCTTCGACGAATTCCAGCGTCGTTTCGCCGGTCTTGCCTTCTTCGACGGTGATGACGCCGTCTTTGCCGACCTTCTCAAACGCATCGGCCATTTGGGCGCCGATCTTCGGGTCGTTGTTCGCGGAGATCGAGGCGACTTGGGCCATCTCTTCTTTCTTGGACAGCTTCTTCGTGAGCGTGCCTTCGATGTACTCGACGGCCTTGGCCACAGCCTTGTCGATCCCCTTCTTCACCGCCATCGGGTTTGCACCCGAAGTAATGTTCCGCAAGCCTTCTTGGTAGATGGCAAGCGCAAGAACGGTCGCCGTCGTGGTGCCGTCGCCCGCCGTGTCGCTGGTCTTTTGCGCGACTGCGTTGACGAGCTTGGCGCCCATGTTCTCGAACGGGTCGGGGAGTTCGATTTCCTTGGAAACCGTCACGCCGTCCTTCGTAATCGTTGGGCCGCCGAACGACTTGTCGATGATGACGTTCCGCCCGGTTGGCCCGAGCGTGATGCCAACGGCCTTCGCCAGTTTCTCAGCGCCCAGTAGTAATTTCTTACGGGCGTCGTCTGTATACAGAAGCTGCTTCGCCATGAGTATGATCTCCGAAAAAAGTCACCGCAGTGTGCAGTCAGATCGCGGAGAGAAAACATTGAGATTGATAGTGTCTCATCATTCTCAATCTCTGCGTTCTCAGCGCCCGCTGCGGTGACGTGTTAGGTTGGAAGTTACTTGGTCAGTTTTGCGAGGATTTCGCCTTCGCGGAGGATTTTGAACTCTTTGCCGTTCACTTCGACGTCCGAGCCGCTGTACTTGCCGAACATCACGGTGTCGCCGATCTTCACAGCAAGTGCAGCGCGGGTACCGTTTTCGTGCAACTTACCTGGGCCGACCGCGACGACTTTGCCTTGGTGCGGCTTCTGCTTGGCCATGTCAGGGAGCAGGATACCACCAGCAGTCTTTTCTTCGGCTTCCACTTGTTCAATCACGACACGGTCGTCGAGTGGCCGCAATGTTAAGGGTGTGACCACTTCCGCTTTCTTCGCCATCTGAATCTCCAATGTTGTTGGTGTAATGTTATGTATTAAGAAGTTATGTTGTTGTGCAGAATCAAGAAAGCTCACGGATGAGAACCCGTGAGCAATGTGGACTACATCATCCCGCCCATCCCACCCATCCCACCCATCCCGCCCATGCCGCCCATGCCGCCCATGCCGCCCATGCCTCCGCCACCATGATCGTGGTCATGGTGATCGCCGCCAGCGCCCTTTGGCTCTGGGATGTCGGCAATGACGGATTCGCTTGTGAGCAACAGGCAAGCCACACTGGCACCGTTTTGCAGGGCGCTGCGGGTGACCTTCACGGGGTCAACCACGCCGGCTTTGCGGAGGTCTTCAAACTCACCGGTGTCGGCGTTGTAGCCGTAGTTCTTATCTTTTTGCTTGCCGATGTTGGCAATCACAACCGTACCGTCTTTGCCCGCGTTTTCAGCGATCAAGCGGCAAGGCATTTCGAGAGCGCGGAAGAGAACCCGCAACCCGGTGTCCTCGTCGCCGGTCAGCTTTTGCTTGTCGAGAACCTTGCGTGCGTTCAGAAGAGCAACACCACCGCCAGGGACGATGCCTTCTTCGATTGCCGCACGGGTTGCGCTGAGGGAGTCTTCGTAAAGAGCTTTGCGTTCTTTCATCGCGGTTTCGGTCGCGCCGCCGACTTTGATTTGAGCCACGCCGCCGGCGAGTTTCGCCAGCCGTTCTTGCAGCTTTTCGCGGTCGTATTCGCTATCAGTCTTGGCGATTTCCTTGCGGATGACTTCGCACCGGCCTTCGATTTCTTTCTTGCTGCCTTTGCCTTCGGTGACCGTCGTGTTTTCGCTATCAATCTTGATCTTCTTGCACCGACCAAGGTCTTCAATTGTGACCGCACTCAATTGAATGCCCAAGTCCTTGAAGATCGCCTTGCCGCCCGTCAGAATCGAAATGTCTTCGAGCATCGCCTTGCGACGATCGCCGTACCCCGGTGCCTTGACAGCACACACTTGCAACACGCCTTTGAGCTTGTTCAGCACGAGGGTTGCGAGAGCTTCGCCTTCGATGTCTTCGGCGATAATGATGAGTGGAATCTTCTGTTGGCTGGTCTTTTCGAGCAGCGGAATCAGATCCTTCACGTTGCCGATCTTGTCTTCAAAAATCAGGATGTACGGGTTCTCGAATTCGCAGGTCACGGATTCGGGGTTGTTCACGAAGTGCGGGGACAAGTAACCGCGGTCGAACTGCATCCCTTGCACGACGACGACTTCGGTGTCCGCCGTTTTGCCTTCTTCGATGGTAATCACGCCGTTCGTGGCGCCGACCTTCTTCATCGCTTCGGCGAGCTTGGCGCCGATCTCTTTATCGTTGTTCGCCGCAATCGTGGCGACTTCGGTGATGGCCTTCGAGTCTTTCGGGTCGATCTTGTCGGCCATCTTGTGTAGCTCGGCAACGACTTTCTCGACGCCTTCTTGAATGCCGCGCACAATGCCCATCGGGTCGTGGCCCGCAGCGACTGATTTCAAGCCTTCGCGGAAGATGAATTCGGCAAGGACGGTCGCCGTCGTGGTACCGTCACCGGCGATGTCGTTGGTCTTGCTCGCGGCTTCCTTAATGAGTTGCGCGCCCATGTTTTCAAACGGGTCGTTCAACTCGATGTCTTCGGCCACCGTCACGCCGTCCTTGGTAATGGTCGGGCTGCCCCAACCTTTGTCCAAGATCGCGTTGCGGCCACGTGGCCCGAGCGTGGCTCGGACGGCGCGGGCCAATTTGGAAGCCCCGGCCAACAATTTGGCGCGAGCGTCGTCAGCAAAAGCAAGCTGTTTAGCAGCCATCCGCAGTTCTCCTGATAGGCCGGTTGGCGAATCGTCTGTCAATAGGGTGATGCGTAACGCATGCAACTCGTGTGCCGCGAAGTGGGGGTGGCGTAAGTGGTTGCAATGTTATAAGTTGCGCAAATCGACTTGAAGTGTGAAGCAATCAATGGTGTCAGTCTGGCAGGGAGAATCGAAGGGACGTGATGCGAAATGGCAGGTGAGGTGCATCCGCGTTTTGTAGGTCGCGGTCGAGGAGGCTTTGCGACGAGGCCCGACACGTAATAGCCACAAACTGATGGCTGGCCCGATATCGTTCATTGGTTCATGTCGGGCCTCGCAAAGCCTCGACCATGACCTACAAAACACCGCAAGTCGTGATTCACTTGCTATAGTTTTCCCATGCCACCCACGCCCGCTAACTCGATCCCGCTACCGCCGGTCTTGCCTCAAGCGACGGGGTTGAAGCGGATTCTGTTCGTGGTCGGCGGGTTTTTTTTCGTGGGTATGGCGTACTTGGGGGCGATACTGCCGGGGTTGCCGACGACGCCGTGGGTGTTGCTGGCGAGCTACTGCTTCGCCCGCAGTTCGCCACGGCTCCAACGTTGGCTGTGGTACTCCCCGTTCTTCGGTGTGCTGATCCGCGACTGGTACCACCATCGCGGAATGCGGCGAAGTGCCAAGATCACCGCCGTCTGCATGATCGTGGTGGCCTGCACTTGTAGCATCGTGTTCGCCAACATCCCGGATTGGTTGCGGATCGTCATCGGCTGTTGCGGTTTAACCGGCGTGAGTGTCGTCACGTTCGTGGTGCGAACCGTGCGGTGAACCCACGCCGGGTAGGGGAAGGGTTAGGGCTTCGGCTTGTCAAGTTGTAATCTGGCCCGTCGCATTTCTTCGTCCTGTGCTTCCGCTATTGCCCTTTTTCTCTCCGTGTATGCACCCGCCGTGTCGTCCTGAACCTTAATCAATTCCATGATCGCCTTTAGTGATTCGACATCGGCACCAATCACAATAACGCTATTGGAATCGGGAACAGAAACGATTTGCGTGGGTTGTGAGCTACCCTGGCTGGACACAAAGGCTTTCGCAAGTGAAGCAGCCGTAGTGGACTGTAGATATCGCAGCTGGATCGTCTGTGCTGTCGGCAACGGCTTTTTGATTGGAACGCCACCCGGACCACCCATCATCCCGCCCATGCCACCACGCATTCCACCGCCATCCATTCCTGGCATCCCACCCGGTCCACCTATTCCTGCCGTGCCGCCCGGCGGCGGACCGGCCATTCCCATACCTCCCCCACCCATTGCACCCGGCCCCATGCCGCTGCCTGCGACTGGTCTGCCGGACGGGTTTTGCGGGCGTTTGAAAATTACGTAGATCGCGGCCTTCGTTGGTGCGGCGCCAAAGCCTCCAGGAGCGCCGGGGCCAAAACCACCAGTGCCGCTGCCACCGGGTTTACCCGAACCTGAATCGCCGGTACCAGAGCCACTTCCTTCACCACTGCCACCCGCACGTCCACCGCCAGCGGTTGTGCCAGATTTGTTGTTCATGATCCCCGTATTTTCCCAATCAGTGTTGGTCACGGTTCCCGCATATTCCCAACCCTCTTGACCGTGCTTTTTCAGCAGATCGACAAAGGGATCCTGCATCTCCGGTTTCGGAACGTATTTGTACTCCCAGATCGTTTTAGCC
>JAYSXU010000147.1:0-1954 GCA_043716965.1 Fimbriiglobus sp. | reverse complement strand
CACGGCGATGATCGTCGGGCTGTTTCTGGTGTACAACGCGCTCGCGGTCACCGTGGCGGAACGGCGGCACGACATCGGTATTCTGCGTTCAATCGGCGCAACGCGATCGCAGATTGTCACGCTGTTTGCGGTCGCCGCGTTGGTGTTAGGAATCATCGGTGCGGGCATCGGCGTGCCGCTCGGCACCGTGATGGCCCGCACAGTATTGAGTGCCTTCCGTGACGAACTCGGGGCAATGTTCCTCAACCCCGCCTCGGACCCGGCGTGGCCTTCGATCCTGACGATCGGGCTGGCGATGCTCGCGGGCATTTCCACGGCGGTGTTCGCGGCCTTGATCCCGGCAATACAAGCGGCCACGCAAGACCCTGCGGATGCGGTGCGGCGCGTTCCCGGTGTGGCCGGTGGCGTCTGGCAGCTCGCACATCGGGCCACATGTGGAACGCTGATCGCCGTTGGTGTGGCGATGATTTTGACCCGCCACGATCTTCCGCCCCGTCTCGGTGCCTTCGGCGGCATGATGACGGCGCTGATTGGGCTGTTGCTTGCCGCGCCAATTCTCGTCGGGTTAATGGTGCGGTTGGTTCACCCGATTCTGCGGCGGATTCTCCCGATTGAAGCCCGGCTTGCGGCGGACAATCTGCTCCGCTCGCCGGGTCGAACCGGGGTGGTGATCGGTGCGTTGGGTGCAGGTGTGGCGGTCATGATTCAAACCGCTGGCGTGGGCCGCAGTAACCAAGAACCCGTCGTGCAATGGCTCGACGAAGCGATTCAGGCGGACCGCTTCATCTTCTCCGGGAACCTCGCCGAAGCGATCGGTTCGCAGAACCCGCTCGACCCGCAAATCCTGAAAGATTTGGCGAAGTTGCCCGGCGTCGAAGGGGTGGCGGGACTGCGGTACGTCCGCCCGGACTTTAACGGCACGATCATCTTTTTGACGGCAATTGATGCGGTAGCCTACGTCGAGGGGACCGCCAAGCGTATTCCGCAGAACTCGGAGCGGCTCGAAAAGTTGAAGGCGTTGTCGAAGGGTAACGTCATCGTCATCTCCGACAACTTCGCGCTGCGACATGGTGTGAACGTCGGTGATGCCATCACACTTCCCGGCTCACGGGGTCCGGTTGAATTGCGGGTGATTGACACGGTGAAAGACTATTCGTGGAGCCGTGGCACCATTTACATCGACCGCACAATTTACGCGGCGCTGTTTCAGGATCACCTCGTTGATGTCTGTCACGTTTACTTACACGACCCGACGGAACAGTCGGCGGGTAGCGAAGCCGTCGCCACGTTTGCGGCGGATAAAGGGCTGGTGGTTCAGGGCCGGGAAGCCATCCGCAAGTTCGTCGCAGAACTGATGGACCGCATTTATACGTTGGCTTACTTGCAACAAATCGTGGTCGGCATCGTTGCCGCGCTCGGGGTAGTGACGGCCCTGCTGATTTCCGTGCTGCAACGCAAGCGCGAACTCGGGCTGCTTCTCGCCGTCGGGGCGACGCCAGGGCAAGTCGTGCGGTCCGTGATTGCCGAAGCGTTGCTGATGGGTGGCTTCGGCGTGTTCTTCGGCATCCTGATCGGCTTGCCGATGGAGTGGTACATTCTGCGGGTCGTGTTCGTGGACGAGTCCGGCTTCGTACTCGACTTGATCGTACCGTGGCGTGAGGGGATCAACATCTCCGTCGGCGCACTCGGCACCGCGATGGTTGCCGGCCTGCTGCCCGCTCTCCACGCCGTGCGAACCCGCATCCCGGAAGCCATCGCTTACGAATAATGGGCAAAGCGTTCACCCCTTACAAGACTCTATAACGCAATCTTCACAACAGTGTCGCAGAGAAATCCGTTCAAATTGTTTTGGATTGCTCTGTGCCTCTGCGGTGATTATGCTTCAATTGTGGCCATGCGAGTTGAGTGACACCCAGAACCAGCCACATTTTAGCCGATCGGAAGATCGACCCAT
>JAYSXU010000146.1:0-5743 GCA_043716965.1 Fimbriiglobus sp. | reverse complement strand
TTTTTCATCCCGGCCGCTCGGCGACGACCATCATGCAATCCGTGCTGCTTCGCACGTAGGTTAGCCACGCGGCCAGTTTGGCGAGCGGCTTCCAAGTTAATGCGCGTTGCCAGGCAGAGGCGTGCGGCTGTCGGACCGCGAGTTTGGCAGACGATCGTAGCCAGTCACTGTGCCGAACGTGTTTGACTTCACTCATGCGGAAGCCAGCCGCGATCAACATGGCCGTCAGTGTGGACGGGGTGAAGTGGGTCAAGTGGCGGGGCAAGTCGAGTCCGAACCAGTTGGGTCCGAATGCCCGTGCCGCCCAACTTGCACTGTTCGGGCAGGCGACGACAATATTTCCACCAGGCACCAAAAGCCGAAACGCTTCCCGCAAAATCGTGAGTGGTCGATGAACGTGTTCGATGGAATGCCACATGGTAATGACATCGAAGGAACACGGTGCGAGATCGGGATGCGGTAGACTTCCGACAAGTGCCCGCAAACCCAATTCTTCCTGGACGCTGCGGACCGCGCCCACGGCCGCATCCAAACCAGTGACCGTCCAACCGTTGTCAGCCATGCGTTTCAAATAGCCACCGCCGCCACAACCGAAATCGAGCAATCGGCCTTGCCCGACCCACGGCAAATCGCCGTCACGCTCCGGACTCGACCGCCCCGTCCACCGTCCCCACAACGACGCTTTGCCGGCTTCCCGCATCTTACGTGGCCGCCGGTGCGGTCGGTAATCGCTGGGGTAGAAGCGACCGATACTCGAATCGTCCGGACGCGGGTTGGTGTACGACAGTCCACAAAGGCGACACCGCACCACCGCAAACAACATTGCCGTGCTGTTCGTCGGGTTCGGGTCCGGTGCTTCAAACAGAATTTCTTCATCCCGCCAACCACACATCGGGCACGGGGTATCGGCCCACGAAACCAATGGCGTCGGCAAGGTGTCAGTCAGTGTCGGAGCGGTGCGCAGAATCATCAGTCCGCCCATTTCCCAGTAATGAATGCCGCGAACTTTACCCCGATGCGGCAAGATGGGTCAACACCAACCGGAACTTGATAAAATCCAACAGGATTCACCGATGAGGAATGCAACGTGAACATCAACGTCATGCGGATCGGGTTGGCTGCGTTTTGGCTTGTGATTGGCGTCGGGATTTTGTTGCGAGCCTATCTCGGGCTTGCCAATCTTGATGAGCGAATTGAACCTCGCAGCCTGGACTTGTTCGGGTTTTTGGGCGTGAGCTTGGCGGGGTGGAATCTACTGCGGTGGTGGTTCAGTCGGCCACGAACGATGAGTCCGAACGCCATGCGAGAAAAAATCGCGGCACGGCGCAAGCCGGAACAGCCCGAAGAATACAACCCCGAACTCGACTTTACGCAAGCCCCGGTTGAGCCTCCGAAGCCAGCACCGTGAGGGTCTGTTTTCCGTCCGGCGTCTCGGCTTCCAATACGGTGCCGGGTTCAACCTGCTTCCAGTGAATGTAACCCAGCGCAATCGGCGCGTGCCAGCGTGGTGATAGTGTGGACGATGTCACGAGTCCGACTTCTGATCCGTCCTTCGTCAACTTGGTCCCGCTTGGAATCGTGCCGCCGGAATGCACTTTCAGACGCAGGAAACTTCGGTTGACCCGCCCTGCCCGGTCGCGGGCCATCACGATCGGTTCTTGACCAGGGAAACACCCTTTCGTGTAACTAACGGCGCGCGTGGCCTTGCCGACTTCCATTACGAAGCGGTTCTCGTCGATGTCGATGCCATAAACCGGCGTACCCGCTTCAATGCGAAGGACTTCGTAAGTCTCCAATCCAGTCGGTTTCGCTCCCGCCGCCGTCAGCATTCGCCACACCCCTTCCGCCCGTTCCGGAACGCAAACAATATCGTAACCCAGAACGCCAAGGACGTCCCGCCGCCGGATACTGCAAGTTGCGTTCGCACCGAAAGTTCGTTCCATATGGCCAAACTCGGGTAGCTCCGGAATCTCATCACCGAGGGCACTTTCGATGACACTCTTTGCCATCGGCCCGGCTAAGTTCATCTGACAAAAATCATTCGTGACGTCTGCCATTTCCACCGCTTCTGCAATTAAAAAGCGATCGAGATACTTTAACAAAGACGCACCGCGTCCGGGGGTCGTTTCTAGCCAGATTGCATTTTGACTGTTCGCTAAACGGATGTGGTAAACCCATGCCACGAAAAGCGCCTTGGCTCGAGCGTCACAGAAGTAAGTTTCGCACCCCGCACCGAGCGGCAAACCCTTGATGTCGTTGGTGCTGATGTTGTGAATAAAACCAGGCGCGTCCTTCCCCGTCAGTTGCAGTTTCGCCGCATGGGAGTAATCGAAAATCGCGGCGCCAGTCGTGGCTGCGAGGTACTCGGCGGCTGGGTCCGAGTAGCGGGCGGGCAAGCTAGTGTTCGCGTATTCGGCGAACACAGCCCCGGCACGTTGTGTCAAATCGTGCAACGCAGAAGTAGCAAGCATGAGGTCATTCTCTGTGTGGCCGGTTACGAAAATCGAGACCCAAACTGACTACGCTTCCGCCACTTCAACCATCATTTTATGGGCATCCGGAAGGATAAGCGGGTGTTCCGCAGCGTCGAGGAGTCGTTGCACTTCGGCGACGGAGTGAACTGGCGTGGCAAACAGTTCTTCGGCAACATCGTCCGTGAAACCGCTTGCTAGGAAGAGGTGTGCTTTTTTGGCGGCCATCGTCCAGAGGGCGGCGGCGGGCCAATCGTCCGGCTTGCGTTTCTTCAGAATGGCGGGGACGTTATCGGGTTCGTCGATTTGCCGAATCAACTCGGCGCCCTCTTCTAAACGTGGTGTAGCCGTCGAGAGGACGGCAATACGCCCACCCGGTTGAACAACCCGCGATGCTGCTGCAATGGCCTGCGCGAAGTGAAGGAAGGTTGTTTTTTTCGGATCACCAGAAATCGCAGCGATTACTAAATCTGGTTGGATGTCAATTGTCGATCGCCAATAGGCTTCGTGCCGAACAATGCCTTCGGACGTACTGGGCGGCAGGCCGGTAATGATCTCTTGAATCGTGTCACCCAACCCGGAAATGACCTGCACGAAGAACGGCATCCCGAGCATCCAGGTGACTTCCGCAGCGGCTTCCCGAATGTCGTGCGTTTTTGTTCCCGGCGGTTTTTTTGTGAACTTCCCAACGAAGCTCGCCAACGTCTCCGCATCACTCAGCACCGGAAACATGGTTGCTTCCGCACCGCTGTAACCGAGTGTTGGATCGAAGCGGCGGCCACTCAACACAAGGACGAAATCGGCATCGACGATGGTACGGTTGAGGTAGACCCGCCGTTCGTCGGTCGTCGTGGCGAGGTACGCCAGTTTGTTGCGATCTTCGGTGTCGTGGATTTCCAGCCGAATGTCGGCATATTCATCGGGCAAATCGTCGATCCAGGTGTTCCCGGAGCCGTTCGGCGGCACGACCACGGTGATCGCCGCCGGTTGGATTCCGGCACTGCCGAGATGTGCGATGATCCCCGCGAGTAGTTCCCCGATGTGCGGGAGTTGTTCGTCCAAGACGATGGCAACACGATCTTCAGACGTGACCGCGCTGCGTAACGGCGAGTTAAACCCGAACGGCTTTTCGAGCGCGTTCCGCAAGAGTTCGCCTGGGGAGATCCCGTTGCGTGTCGGCGTCGATTTGCGATGCAGTTGCACGGCGGTTTCGGGACGATCGGTCAACGTCCAGGTATCGAGACCAACGCCGAGATCGAGGGAATTACTGCTCATGTCGTCATTATAACAGCGTCCCGAAATCTGTCTCAATTCCGCAGTCGGGTTGCAATCGCAAGGTCTTCAGTCGGTGTGAAGGTTTCGGGTGTGGTTTGACGACTTCCGGTTCTCGACGTAAACACACAGTAGTTCGATTTCGTTTTTTTGTTTGATTCATGAGGGGCGCCATGCCCACGCTTTTGGTTACGGGCGGTTGCGGCTTCATTGGGTCGAACTTTATTCGGCACTTGTTGACGACCGACGCCACGGTGTCCGTCATCAACTTCGATGCCCTCACTTACGCCGGCAACCTTGCGAACCTGACCGACGTGGTGAAGCACCCCCGGTATCGGTTTGTGAAAGGGGACATCACGAACCGTGACGACGTTCGCAACGTGATGAAACTGGGCGTCACGGACGTGATCCACTTTGCCGCCGAAAGCCACGTGGACCGCAGCATCCAGGACTCCGGCCCTTTCATGCGGACCAACGTGATCGGCACACAAATCCTCCTCGACGCTGCACGAGAGTTTTCAGTTACAAAGTATGTTCAAGTATCAACCGACGAAGTATACGGTAGCCTCGGACCAACCGGATTGTTCACGGAGCAAACGCCCCTGGACCCGAGCAGCCCGTATTCCGCGAGCAAAGCCGCATCGGACATGTTGGTCAAGGCGTATCAACACACCTTCGGTATGAATGCCGTCATTACGCGATGCTCCAACAACTACGGGCCGTATCAATTCCCGGAGAAGCTGATTCCGCTGTTCATCACCAACTTACTGAACGACCAGCCGGTGCCGGTGTACGGTGACGGCCAGCAAATCCGCGATTGGATTCACGTGCTAGACCACGCCCGTGGTGTCGAAGCGGCCTGGCGTCTGGGGCGGAGCGGTGAGGTGTACAACTTCGGTGGGCGGTGCGAAAAAGCGAACCTCGATTTAACGCATCTACTCATCGACTTGCTCGGCAAACCCCGCACGCTGATCCGCTATGTTGCCGATCGGCTGGGACACGACCGCCGGTACGCGATCGACAGCACGAAGGCCGAACGCGAACTCGGGTGGACGCCAAAAATCTCCTTCGAGACTGGCTTGCAACAGGCCATCGACTGGTACAAAACCAACAGCGAATGGATTGCGGGCATCAAGAACAAAGACTACCTGAAGTATTACGAAAAGCAGTACGGAATACCGGCGTAAGTCTGGCACAACCGGGTCAACACAAGGACTTTAACGATGAGCATTCGTGGCGTAATATTGGCAGGCGGTAAGGGCACCCGGCTCGGGGAACTGACGAAGGTGACCAACAAACACCTTCTACCCGTCGGACCGTACCCGATGGTGTACCACCCGCTGAAAAAGTTAATCGGGGCCGGGGTGTCGGAAATTTTGCTCGTCTCCGGCACCGAACACATGGGCGACTTCGTGGAGTTGTTGGGGTCTGGCAAAGACCATGCGTGTCGGCTCACGTACCGCGTGCAAGATGAAGCGGGCGGCATTGCCCAGGCGCTCGGGCTGGCGGAACACTTCTGCACCGGCAGCCGGGCGTGTGTGTTGTTGGGTGACAACATCTTCCGCGATTCGCTAATCCCGTTTGTTGAGAAAGCCAACAGCCGACCCGATTGGGCGTGGATCGGCCTCAAGCAAGTTCACGACCCGAGTCGGTACGGGGTTGCGGAATTGAAGGGCGATCAAGTCGTCGCAATCGACGAGAAGCCGAAAGACCCCAAGAGCGATTTCGCCGTCGTCGGCATCTACATCTACCCGCCGGACGTCTTCAGCATCATCAAAACCCTGAAGCCCAGCGGTCGCGGTGAACTGGAAATCACCGACGTGAACAACCACTACCTGAAACAAGGCCGCATGGGTTTCAGCACGCTCGACGGCTACTGGACGGACGCCGGTACGCTCGATTCCCTCGACGTGGCCAACGAACTGGTGCGGAAAGACCCGCCACGGTTTTAATTGCCCGGCGAACGGCGCGACGTCAGTCCGCCGGTGTACCTCGGCGTG
>JAYSXU010000145.1:0-5745 GCA_043716965.1 Fimbriiglobus sp. | reverse complement strand
CATTGATTGTGGTCGATTGCCCGGCCCCGCTTCCCACGGCGAAGCGATCCCGCTGTTGCTTCAGCAACGGCTTACCGATAGCCCCTTGGGAACTGATCGTTTCAGCCGGTGGCAAGGCAACGTGAATCGAGTCGATCGGATAAGCGTCGCTCATCCCTGCCAAGTGTGGCAGCGACAGGACATCTTCCATACCCGCCGAGGGAACGTCTCGATTTTCGAGCGGTTCGATTTGGAGGGTGATTCGATCAAACCGGGACCGCGTATTCAAAGCAAATTGGCGAACCATGTCGCACCTCCGAAAGCATCCATGCCGCGACCACTCAGGTTCGGAGTGGTCGTTCGGGGCGGGGGGAATTTTCCGCTTGACTAACACCGTCCTAACGTGTTGCCGCGAGAAGCTTGCGCGAGAATTGATTACCCCACCTCGTTTTTTCGCCCGAACCCGCTACGTTAGCCTAATGCGGAATTGGGCACACCGAGGCGGTAAGCTCACGCAAAATTTACCGGAGACGTGACATGGGTAACCCCGCAGGCATTCGCAAAATTAAGCGGGAAAAGCGCCGCAAGAAGCTGGAAAAGCGGTTGCTAGAAAAAGAGATTGCTGCCAACCCAGCCCCAGTGGTGGCTGCCAAGTAAACAAAGAGAACGCCCACTGGTCTCAGTGGGCGTTCTCTTTTAAGCGAAGTTCGGTTCCGCATCCAGTTCGGCAGTTGCGAATTCACCGCGTTGCCATTTCTCGACGGCTAATGCAGCCATCGCGGCGTTATCGGTACAGAGTGACAGAGGCGGGATGAACAACTCGATTCGTTCTTTTCGGCACATTTCCTCAAGTTCTGCTCGCAAAAGTTCATTGGCACAAACCCCGCCACCCACGGCAAGTCGGGGCAGCCCGGTTTTCCGCAACGCTTGCTTGCACTTCAGCACCAGTATCTCCACCACGGCGGCTTGAAAACTGGCCGCGAGATCGGCGCGCTTTTGGCCCGACGGCGGTGACTTGGCTTTCGTGACGTTCTGCCCATGGCAGGCATACAGCACCGCCGTCTTCAACCCACTGAAACTAAACTCCAACCGGGTATCGGCACCAAAGGCACGTGGGAAGGCGTAGGCTTTTGGATCACCTTGACTCGCTTCGCGTTCCAGGGCCGGACCGCCGGGGAACCCGAGTCCCAGTATCGCCGCCACTTTGTCGAACGCTTCCCCAGCCGCATCGTCACGAGTATTACCGATCAGTTCGAGTGACAACGCGGTGTCACACTTGAACAATGAAGTGTGCCCACCACTGACAACCAGTCCGACGCACGGGTAGATGTCCCGCTCTGCCGCTAGGCGACACGCATAAATGTGACCCGCAATGTGGTTCACCCCGATGAGCGGTACGCCGAGTGCCAACGCCAACATTTTCGCCGCACTTACCCCAACTAACAGCGCCCCGACCAACCCAGGCGTGTTGTGAACCGCAACACAACCCAACTGCTGGAGCGTCACCCCCGCCGTGTGTAATGCTTCGTCGATGACGGGCAGTAGGTTTCGCAGATGCGCACGGCTCGCAATCTCCGGCACCACCCCACCAAACTTGGCGTGCAGGTCGTTCTGCGACGCCACAATACTCGACAACACACGCCGGTCTTCCGTGAAGACTGCCGCAGCGGTTTCGTCGCAGGAGGTTTCAATCGCTAAAAAATACACGACGACACTCAGCGGGGTTTGCGGGGTGGTAGTAACAAAACGGTCGGCAGCTTGATGTGGCCGAATTGCTCGAAGTAGTACTTAAACTTTAACTCTCGAACGTCCCGAGGGACACCCACTTTGAACCGCAATCGTTGTGGCCCTTGAAGCTTGGAATCGTCCGATTGGACCGCCTCGCCTTCGCGCATCACGACTAAATCGTGCAGTTCAAATTCTGACTCGTCGTCTCGGTTGCCAAATGATGACTCAGGCGTATGGAACGGTACTAGCCGCAAGTCATCGACATCCCAAAGCTGTATTCCCTTCGCCTGACTCGCGTCCGGGAAAATCGTCGCTTCGATTTCCACCCAATGGCTGTCGTGAATCAGTGCTTGGGCATCGGCCCGGTCGTCGTCATCAAAGTCCGTTTCGTTGCCGCGATCACTTACCTTTGCGGCCCATTCCTGGACCGACGCGGGTATTTCAGTCGGCTTCACAGTGTGGATGTCTGCCGTGGAATTGCGAAGCACGCCGCTTTTGCCGTCGAACAGTCCCTTGGCGAGATTCATCATGTTGCCGATCGTCCGGTAAACGAGGAACCTCGCCCCGATTACAAGCAACACGAACGTCGTCGCGGAGACGAGCAATGCCTGCCACCACTCCAGGTAAACGAACGCCGCCACCGTGGCCACGATGAACGTGAACAGCGCCGCGAGAATCAAGTAAGCGATACGGGCGCACATATTCCGTGTTCCTCGGGCTACAGTGTTACAGGCTCTTTCCAGTTCTTCGCCTGTCGCCAGAACGCCAGCGGGTTGTCGTAGACCACCTTCTTAATTATCGCTTCGGGGTGCCCGCGGCGCTTCATTTCTTGAATCAATTCCGGCACCGCTAGCGGGTCGGATTTGCCCCAATCCCCCGCCGAGTTCACCATGATACGATCGGTGCCGACCATTTCGAGAACGTCAACCGCCCGCGCCGGGGTGCATTTCGTCGTCGGGTACAACGTCATCCCGCACCAGAACCCGTTGTCCAGCGCCAACCGCACCGTGTGTTCTTCGACGTGATCGACGCACACCCGCTGAGGTTTGACACGCGGATCGTTCTTCAGCATGTCGATAATCATCCGCGTCCCCTTGAACTTGTCTTCCAAGTGGGGCGTGTGAATGAGGACCAATTCATCGGTCTTCATCGCCAAGTCGAGATGTTCTTGGAAGATAATTGCTTCGTTGCCGGTGTTCTTGTTCAGCCCGATTTCGCCAATGCCAAGTACGTTTGGCCGGCTTAAAAACTCCGGTATCAACGCAATGACTTCCCGCGACAAACTGACGTTATCCGCCTCCTTGGCATTGATGCACAACCAACAATAGTGCTTGATGCCAAACAGCGCCGCCCGCTTCGGCTCGTATTCCGTCAGTTGCCGGAAGTAGTCATGAAACGCAACCGCCGACCCCCGATCAAACCCCGCCCAAAACGCCGGCTCCGAAACCGCCGCACACTGCGCATAAGCCATCCGCTGGTAGTCATCCGTAGTCCGCGAAATCATGTGAATGTGCGGGTCGATGTAGTGAGGCATCTGCTAGTTCCTAGTCTTGGTTAATTCTTGTTTTACACACGTCGGTCCGCGCGGGATTACTTCACCTCGATGCGCCCGAGGGTCAGCCAGCCGGGGGCGTCTGCGTCTTGGGTCTTGTTGGCGAATTTCAGCGGGTGGCCGGTCTTGAGCGGGTTCGGCACCCGGATTACGAGTGGGTAGATACCCGACTTGACGCCGGACAAATCGAGCGTGTCTTCCCAGACTCGCGGCTTGTCGTCCGGGAGCAACCCCGTGAGTTTGCCGGTTCCCAGGAAGGTTTTCGTCGCCTGGCCGTTGATGAGAAGCCCGTATTCTGGCTTCCAGTCGTAGTAGAACGGGGCCACTCCGCGGTTCTCGATTTCCACTTTCACTGGCAGCTTTCCGTCCGTCACAGTACCGATTGTCACGCCCGGCAGGTGGAATTCGTACCCCATCCGCCGGACCTGTTCTTCGGCCCGCTTGACCCGGTCCGGCTTTTGCTTCGTCTCGAACACCCCGCTATCCATCAGCCAAGTCACGTGTGTTTCGTCAACGCACTTGCGGAAGTTCTGGATCGACTTGTTGCCGGGTTGATCGTCGAACACTTTCCCCCACGCCTCCGGGCGGATCTCGCCGCCGATCGGGTGCGACTTCCATTTCTGCACCGCCTCCGGTCCAGCCGCCTTGAGGGCACGCATGTAGAACCAGTCGTCGGTTTTTTTACCCGTGTCGAGGGTTCCCCAGGCGAACGAATCATCGTGGTAGCCGAACTTCCGGTTGGCGTTCGGGGCTTTCGGATCGGCCTTCGCGCCCACTGGATACCGCAATAGCACGGGCGTGATCGTGAACCCCGCTTCGTAGGCGTTCATCACCTCGGTCTGCACGGCTTTGCTTGCGAACAGTTCGTCCTTCGGGTAGGTGTGCCACTCGCCCCACGTGCCGAGTAACCCGGCGGTGATGAACCCGATTCGCGGGTCGCCGTCGTACTTTTTTCCGAGCGCGGCGATGAAGTTTTTGAGCGACTTCCGCAGGTTCTTGTCTTCGTAGTCGGGCGTCTCGATGGGGGCAGGCGGCTCTGGTTGCGTCTCGGTGTACAGCCACTTGTGTACCTTCAGCCCGTCATTTACAAGGAATTCGGGGATGATGCCCTTCTTGCCCGGATACTCGAGGTAGATACGGAACACTGCCTGATGGCCGCGGGCGGCAATGCGGTCGAGCATTGTCTCCATCGGCTTCCAGTCGAATTCGTCGTAGCCTTTCACGAGAGCCGAGTACGGCAGGTAATTGAATTCGAGCGAGTGCGGGAACACCGTCCGCACGTCGGCCTCGTAGGGCACCAACCCCTTAAGCGGGTTGTCCACCGGCGCCGGGGCGTATTCAAGCGGCACGCGGTCGGCGGCAAACGCTGGTGTCGAAACGATGAGTGCTAACAGTGCGAAACGCATGTCGATTCCTCAATCATGAGTTGTCACGATTTCTGTGGAAACGGTGGGAAATAGAGCCTCCGGTGAGGAACGTCCGCATCGTAAGGAAGCAAACCGTCGGTCAGCTACTGGAAAATCCGCAGACAGGCGACGAGTCACATCGTACCTCATACTGTTTTCCTGGCAACAAACGCCGCTGTTTTTATAGATGGCGTTGGGATTCAACCTCCATATCATCCGGATTAGAGACTAGCCAAGTGATGGGAAGATTGGCCTCGGAAAGTTTGATATTTTGCTCTCGAAAGGGGTTCGCTCCATGTCCGGTGATCCGTGGTTTCAGTCGTTGTTTGCGGAGCGTATTGGCGGTGCGGCTTACGGGAAGGGCACGGAGATTTACAAGTTTGAGAAGATCAAACGCGCCAAACGCAAGGCACTGGCGGACTACCCGGATCGGCAGTTGCTCGACTTCGGAATCGGCGAAAACGACGACATGGCGCACTCAGTCGTGCGGGATCGGATGAAGGCTGAAGTCGATCGGGTGGAGAATCGCGGGTATGCGGACAACGGGATTGCCGCTTACAAAGAAGCGGCGGCGACGTTCATGGCTCGGCAGTTTGGCGTGACGCTCGACCCGGTGACGGAGGTGTGTCACTGCATCGGCTCGAAGCCCGCTTACGCCATGCTGCCAGCTTGCTTCATCAACCCCGGTGATGTCACGCTGATGACCGTGCCCGGCTACCCGGTCGCCGGGACGCACACGCGGTACTACGGTGGCGAGGTGCATCGGTTGCCGTTGCGGGCGGAAAACGGGTTCTTTCCGGACCTGGATGGCATTCCAGCCGACATTAAAAAGCGGGCGAAACTGCTGGTGATTAACTACCCGAACTCGCCGACGGGTGTGGTGGCCACGAAGGACTTCTACAAGCGAGTCGTCGATTTTGCGCGAGCAAACCAAGTCATTGTTATGCAAGACGCTGCCCACATTCTGCTGACCTACAACGGGGCGTCGCTAAGCTTTCTCGAAGTCGATGGCGCGAAGGAAGTCGGCATCGAAGTGCATTCGATGTCGAAGGGGTTCAACATGATCGGCTGGCGCCTGGG
>JAYSXU010000144.1:0-1956 GCA_043716965.1 Fimbriiglobus sp. | reverse complement strand
ACGGCCCTCGACCTGCCCACGAAGCCCGCTTACCGGGCGAAGTTGCTCGGGGATTCCGCGTTCTTCCTGGCATCCGGCAAGGACGATTTATTGATCCTGGCGCGCGAAGACGTGGAGATCGAACGGGATGCTCCTAAAGATACGGACCGCCCTGTCATGGGTTATTTGGTACTGCTCGACACCGATTTCGGTAGCTTCAAGTTGGACCCTGATAACTGGCGCAACTACGCCCAATGGAAAACTGAAGGTGGCACCCCGCCGCCGAACGTGTTGCCAAGTTAAGCTATATTGCAATCAGTCTTTGTTACAATTTTGCCCAGTGGAACTTCTCCATGAAAGTCTCTCCCTCCATTCTGATGCTCCTGCTGACCACATTCGCGGCACCTGCTGCGGAGCCGCCGAAGAAGCTGAACATTCTGTTCCTGGGTGATGGCGGGCATCACTTACCGGCGGCACGCTTTTGGCAACTGCAACCCGTTCTTGCGGAACGCGGAATCACGCTGACGTACACGGAAAATCTCGCCGACTTGAACGCGGCAACGATGAACAAGCACGACGGGCTAATGGTGTTTGGCAACCAGACCCAGATTAGCCCGGACCAAGAGAAGGCGTTGCTGGAGTACGTGGCGAGCGGCAAAGGGTTTATCCCGCTGCACTGTGCGACTTACTGCTTTCTGAACTCGCCGAAGTACATCGACCTCGTCGGCGCGCAGTTCCGCAGCCACACGACTGGGGTGTTTCGCACCGTGACCGCGAAGCCGGACCACCCGATCATGGCGGGGTGTTCGAGCTTTGAAAGTTGGGACGAAACCTACGTCCATCACAAGCACAACGAAAAAGACCGCACCGTTCTGGAATACCGCGTCGAAGGGGACGTGAAGGAACCGTGGACGTGGGTGCGGACGCACGGCAAAGGCCGCGTCTTCTACACAGCGTGGGGCCACGACCAACGCACCTGGAGCCACCAGGGTTTCCACACGCTCGTGGAACGTGGCACCCGGTGGGCGTGCGGCCAGGAGAACCTCGGCACGGTCTATGTTGACGCGCCCAAAATGACGGCGATCACCGGCGACAAAAAAGACTTCGAGTCCGTCCCCGCGAAAGTCCCGTTCTACCCGCCGAGCAAAACGTGGGGCGTCCTCGCCGAGCCGATTGCGACGATGCAAAAGCCGTTGCCACCGGAGAAATCGGTCAAGCACTACACGACACCCGAAAACTTCGAGATGAAGTTGTTCGTGTCCGACGCCGATTTCCAAGGTGGCAAGCCGATGTCGATGACCTGGGACGAACGCGGGCGGCTGTGGGTCACGGTGACGACCGATTACCCGAACGAAATGCAAAAACCGGGTGAAGGCCGCGACAAGATCGTGATCCTCGAAGACACCGACGGCGACGGCAAGGCCGACAAGTTTACCGTGTTCGCGGACAAGCTCAGCATTCCGACGAGCATCATCTGCGCTCATGGTGGCGTGATTATCCACCAAGCCCCGCACACGCTGTTTCTGAAGGACACGGACGGCGACGGCAAGGCGGATGTGAAGCAAATCCTGATGACCGGCTGGGCCACCAACGACACGCACGCCGGGCCAAGTAACCTGCGATACGGCTTCGACAACTGGTACTATGGCAGCGTCGGCTACGCCGGGTTCAACGGCACCGTCAACGGGGAGCGGTTGAACTTCAAGCAAGGCTACTACCGCTTCAAAGTCGAAGTGGCGAAGGAGACCCCCGAAGCGCCGTTGAAGGTGACCAAGATGGAGTTCCTGCGGTCCACGTCGAACAACACCTGGGGCTTCGCGTTCAACGAAGACGGGCAAATGTTCGGCTCGACGGCCAACGGCTGCGTGCTGGTTCACCTGCCGATCCCGAACCGCTACTACGAAAAGGTTCGTGGCCTGACATCGAGTGTGTTGCCGCTGATCGCGCTCGATAATCGCTTTCACCCGGTGACGGACA
>JAYSXU010000143.1:0-5747 GCA_043716965.1 Fimbriiglobus sp. | reverse complement strand
ATTCGCTGCGTTTCTACCGCTTTTTGTGCGAACACACAGGCCCAACTCCACGCACACAGATAGGGCGCATCAATGGTCATCATCACCGCGCCGACGGTCAGTGGTGGGAGTGTCATGGCCAGCAGAATTGTGACGAGTGCCAACCGTTCGTTGCGAAACGTTCGGGCGCTGAGTTCGTAAAGTGCGAGCAGCAACAGGGAATTGCACGCCACGGCCGGCAATCGCACGGCAGGCATGGTGTTACCAAAGAGTTCACAACTGCCACGGATCATCCACGCGACGAGCGGCCCTTTGCTGTAATAGCTCCAGTCCAGTTGCCGCGACCAATCCCAGTAGTGGGCTTCATCCGGTGCCAGCCCGAGTGGACATGCCGTAAATAGGAAGACGATGTTGAAGGCGGCGAAGCAGGAAATCGCAACTTGTGCAAGCAGACGGGGCGACAACATGCGGAGCGTCCTTGTTCCGCGAACTTGGGAAACGAAAGCCCCTCCCTTGAAAAAGGGAAGGGTATGCCACATCACGCCGCAATATCGCCCGCCAGTTTCGCCAACGATTCGTGCGTCAGGGTAAAGCCAGTTTGCTCCCGGCGCGTGCCCGCCGAACGGTTCGCTTTGTAACGGCGAACCGTGGCCAGTGACAACCCACTCAGCCGCACTTCGTAATAGAAGCGATCGTCGCCGCGCACGGCGGGTGAGTCACTGCGAAGGATGGCTTCATTCAACGTGGCATCAACTTCAAACACCTTCAAGTCTTCGAGTAATCCGGAGTTGCGGTCCGCAATCTGGTTGGCCCAAGTCGGTAGGGTTAAGCCTGCCGGTGGTTCGGCATTCCGTAACAGGGACAGTTCCCAGGCCACGGTACCGATGGTGTCGGTGCGGTCGGCAGCCAGCGTGACCGTCCACCCTTGTTCGGCGAACGATTCCGTCATGGAATGCCGGCCGTCGGCTGTCGGGCGCCAGCTACTTAGTTTTTCCAGGAGCAGTTCGGCGAGAGTCATTTTCAGCTCCGATTAATTGTTGGGATTGATCCGTACCGTCGAAACTGACCAGTGTCGGCTTGTCGTCGATGACCGTCTCAATGTGGACGGGGCGACCCCACACGAAGAACAGATTCACCAAGGTATCGCGGGCTTCGGCTTTGTTCAACTCTACCCCATTATACACGTGCCGCAACAGCAACTCGCCGCGGTTGCGGTGGTTGCCGTTCAGCACGTATATCCACGGCTTGCCGAAGTTGGTCAGACTGGAGAGCAGGCGTTGCTTCACTTTGTCGAACTCCCGCGACTCGACGACGTAGTTTTTCGTCTGGTCTTGGTAGTTGAACGAAAACATCTTGTTCTCGAAGCAAAACTCCGGCGTTAAGAAAGTGTCAATAAACGTGATGTCGTTGTGGACCTTGCGGACTTCAAAAATCTTCTCCCGCCCCAAGCCGGTCGGCTTGTTCCACGACCGTTTTTCGTCTAGGTCGTCACAGTTCTCCCACTCTGGGCCGAACCGCCCCGTGTTCCAGCGGTATTCAACGTCACGTAACAGTTCAATACCAAGCTTATACGGATTGAGGCGACGGGAACTTGTCGCCATTGTGCCCGAATGGTGGTCGGCGTAATCAATCAGTTCGGACGGGTCTAGCACCTTTTGCGTCATCATCGTCGAATGCCAGAACGACGCCCACCCTTCGTTCATGATCTTGGTTTGGGCTTGGGGATAAAAGTAATACGCTTCATCGCGGATGATGGACAACACGTCCCGTTGCCAGTTCTTCAGAGGAGCGTGTTCGATTAAAAACAACAACACGTCTTTCTCCGGATGCTCCGGAAAGCTGGCCACATTGGGTTGCTCCCGGAGCCGTCGCGCTTCATCCTCGGTCTGCATCGGGACCGGCGGGTTGATGAACCGATCCATGTACGGCTTGCTGCGAAAGCGGAGGGATTCCGTTTCGCTGCGGTCGTCGGAGTCCTTCGACGAAAAATCATACCGCGTGTGGTCATCACGCCTTTTAATGGCCACGGAATGGATGTCGATGAGGTCATCAATCGACATACAGCGATCGACAAACGCCTCGACTTCGTCTTCACCGTACCGCTCGGTGTAGCGTCGGATCCGCGAGGCGTGGTTGGCGATCTCGTCCATCATCTTGCGCGTAGTATGAGCGAAGTAAGCGTTGTTCTTGAAGAAGTCACAGTTGTGGACTGCGAACCCAGCAGCCAAAGTGTAACTCTCGTCCTCGGAGACGGAGAAGTTGTAGACGTAATCCGAGTACGGTTCGGTCTCGATCGATCGCACCGGTTGGTACAGGTAGTCCGCGTCCGACCACGATCGCTCGAACTGTCTGTCCCCCTGAATGACGTCATCGTTCAACAGCAAATGGCTCAGCGCATGGGCCGACTCGCCGGACCAGATCAGGTCGTAGCTCGGACGCCGATTTCTTCGGTGGCGAGCGTAGATGGACGTCTTAATACCGAACCGCAAGCAAGCGTGACGGAGTTGGTACGCTAGCGGTTCGGAAATGGTGGCGAGTGAGAGCGACCCGGAGCGTCGTCCCGTGGCTTGCGTGTAGGTACCGTCACCGTTGAACAGCCCGGTTAGGCAATT
This sequence comes from Fimbriiglobus sp., assembly GCA_043716965.1. Taxonomy (GTDB): domain Bacteria; phylum Planctomycetota; class Planctomycetia; order Gemmatales; family Gemmataceae; genus Fimbriiglobus. The sequence goes on along the minus strand of JAYSXU010000143.1, from coordinate 3,156 downwards.
TCGTAGCAGTTGCTCGTCACTCTGCTCAAACAGGAAGTCCGGAATCCGCTTCGTGTCGGCGTGCGACCCGACCACCTGACGTAGCCACCGTGCGACTTCCAAATTGTTGAACCGAACGGTCGTAGCCAGCGCGGTGCGGGACCGATCCGTCCCCACATTCGCCCCGAACAGCGAGTTCGCCAGTCTGCCGACTTCTTGCTGGTAATCGGTTTCGTCCCGGTGGAACCCGAACCCGATTAGCCCCCGGTGTTGGGCGTTCCCTTCGGCGATGAAATAGCCGATAAACTTAGCCAATGCTTCGTCCACGGGCAGAACGTGTTGGCCGACTCGCCGCCGACGGTGCAACACCTTATCGAACGGGATTTCGACCGCTTTCGCGGCTAACTCGGGGATCGGCTTTCGTTTGGGGAACGCGACCCAATCGCCGGCCCGCATGTCAGCGGCGGACACCCATTCCGTTCGGTACGAACTGTAAGGGCGTGGGGCCGAACACTTGTGTTGGATTTGGCACGTTGGTCGGCAGGGCACCGACTCTCGACCGGCCAGGACACACGCCGAACCGCGCACCACGAGTACCGGGTGTTCACCCGTGATCCGAACAACTTGGTTACTCCCGCCCACAGACAGTTTGTAAATCGGCCCGGAGTGTTTCCGCCGAACGGCTGCGGTCACGGGTCGGTAATGACCCTTGTGGGTTAGAACTTCTTCGCCTTCCTGAATGTCCGCAATCGGTTTGACCCCGCCCCGCGTTTCTACTTTCGTTTCCGGAGCGAGGCAGTGTCCATAAACGTGCGCCATTACCAGCTTCTGATCGACGGTATGATTGCACCGCATCAGGTAGGCATAACAGGGGTCGTTGTTAATGACCATTTCGTAGATTTTGGACAGCCCGTAGCTGTAACTTTTGTTCAGTTCCTCGTATTGCATCCCGAACGACCAGTGCGGGTACCGCGTCGGGAACCCACCATACGCGGCGATTTCGTTCAGGTTGTCCGCATCGACCACTTCAAAGATCGTCTCGTAAAAGTCGAGACCATACGACCGGGCGTACCCCTCGATTTCATCCTTCAACAGGCGAAGATCGGCGGGGAGATTCGTGTTGTAAAAGCGGTTCATGTTCATCACCTACGGTCACTTCTTGACAAGCACCACAATCAGCCCGGCGGACAACGACAGCAACGCACCCACAAGGACCACGATCAAGCCCCAGAACCGCGTGTCCCACTTCTCGACCCGCGTCAAGTGTTCGTCCAGACGCTGCCGGGGTAGGGCGTTGTCTTGGCGAAGCAGTGTAAATTCTTCTCGTTGTTCAACACTGTCCTCGCGTTGTCGGTCTCCGAGTTCGCGGAGGTGTTCCAATTCTCGGCGGAGTACGACTTCGCGTTCCGACATCGCGCGTTGTTCTAAAAGCAACTCCCGGATCTGTTCACTGGGCGATTTGGCCACGCTCAAACTCCCACGGGTTCGCGGAGGTAATCGTCCCACACTTTTTTCCGCTGCTCCAGAAAGCGGTCGAGGACATCGATCCAGACCCGGCGTAACCGTGATCGCAATTCTTGTTCTTCACCGGGATGAAACAGATTTCGCGCAATTGATGTCGTCCCAGAACCGGACCCGATTGAGGTCTGGAGCGTCAGCGATAACACAACAGTTGACGGCGAAGGGGCAGTGGTCGTCCGCCAAACGACCCTGACTGAATCGTGCCAGTCGGACCCGATCTCCTCAGTCAACAGCGACAGAACCCGTTCGACACTTTGCCGGAGTTCAAGCTTGTCGTCGAACCCGACATACTCCACACTCTTAAACATCGCTCGAACCCTCCGTAACCACGGTCACTTCTTGACAAGCACCACAATCAGCCCGGCGGACAACGACAGCAACGCGCCGACAAGAACGACGATCAAGCCCCAGAACCGCGTGTCCCACTTCTCGACCCGCGTCAAGTGTTCATCCAGACGCTGCCGGAGTAGGGCGTTGTCTTTCTGCACCTCGGTCAAATCCACGCGAAGCGTCTTGATCTCTTCGAGAAGCTTTTCGTCATCATTAAACAACTCTTTGATCTCGGCATGCCGTGTTGTCGAGCGTTCTTCCAGTACATCACATCGGGCCGATATTTCGGCGATTGTCGGACGGGGCATTATTCCTCTTCCTCTTCATCCAGTGCCTCACGGGTGCGATCGGCCAGCAAACGACCTCGTTCCGCGAGGATGCTATCCCACAGACCACTCATCCGAAAAAAAGCGCGGCTATCGCGGGCGAAATCGTGTGCCGTTAAGTTGGCGGAACGCGACACACCGTGGTCTGTAATTTGCAAGTTCACCGCTTGTCCATCCTGAGTTGTGACGGGTGACCAGACCACGGAAACCCGGTCCTTTGCCACGCCGAGTGATTTCTCAAGATCCGGAATCAGACCGTGAAGTTGCTTCAACATCGCCGTATCGAAGCCCGGCTGAATACTCATGTTCATGGTTACTCCTCGTGTTACCGGCCCGTGCTGAGAAATTCCTTGATGCTGCCGACGATCGACTCGCGGTCCGGGATGCGGCTGACGACCACGTTTTTGTGGTCGTCGGTCAGGGTGTTGACGTGTTCAAAGAACTCGCCGCTGCCGTAGGGCGACTCGACCTGGCCGTACCCGAACAGGTTCAGTTTAGGCAGCAGTTTTTGCGTCAACAACTCCACGCATTTGGGGACATCGTCGCCCCAGTTGTCGCCGTCGGAGAAGTGGAAGGCGTAGAGGTTCCATTGGTCGGGCGAGTACCGGGTGTCGATGATCCGGTTGGCCATCTCGTAGGCGCTGCTGATCTTCGTGCCGCCACTTTCTCGGGTGTGGTAGAAAGTGTGTTCGTCTACTTCGTGGGCCACGGCATCGTGAATAATGTAAACGCGATCGACGCCTTTATAGTGGGCTTTAATCCACATGTCGATCCAGAACGACTCGATGCGGACGATCTCTTTTTGCTCGTCGGTCATGGACCCGGACACGTCCATCATGTAAATGACGCACGCCACCGCGTCCGGCTTGGGGAACTCTTTCCAACTGCGGTACCGCTTGTCTTCCCGTTCCGGGATCACGATCGGCGAGTCTGGGTTGTAAGTGCCCGTCGAGATTTGCCGCCGGAGTGCTTGGCGATAAGTTCGTTTGAAGTGGCGGAG